>NZ_JACJDM010000179.1:0-537 GCF_014163545.1 Pseudoalteromonas sp. SR45-6 | reverse complement strand
CTTTCTCGCATTAGGCTCTTTACGTGATAAAGCTAAAAGTTGCTTGGATTTTTCTAAGTTCAATTTAGTAAAAGTAGATAAGTATCAGTGTGCTAATTAGATCACATAATTTGGCAGATTGGTATGATTGGCGCTGCCTTTGCCCGCCAACATAATCCTTGCTAACTCACTGCTAAATCACTTTCCTGCAAACGTAAAAAAGCCCGACTATTGCTAGTCGGGCTTTCTTTAATTAGATCCTGGCAATGTCCTACTTTCACATAGCAAATGCTACACTATCATCGGCGCTGTTTCGTTTCACTACTGAGTTCGGCATGGGGTCAGGTGGGTCCAAAACGCTATTGTTACCAAGAAAATTCTTTTCAATTTTCTTATTTTAATTGTTAAGTTTTAAGTCCATCGACTAAATTTTGAGCCTGGCAATGTCCTACTTTCACATAGCAAATGCTACACTATCATCGGCGCTGTTTCGTTTCACTACTGAGTTCGGCATGGGGTCAGGTGGGTCCAAAACGCTATTGTTACCAAGCAAATACG
>NZ_JACJDM010000178.1:0-539 GCF_014163545.1 Pseudoalteromonas sp. SR45-6 | reverse complement strand
GATTCTCCTATCATTTCATGCCAGTTTTCCTGTGGTAGCTGGCTTATAATTATGTGTGATTTATACCCATACCGCGCATCGATTAATTCGAGTAAGTCACCTCGTTGCTGAGCACTCAGTGGTTCAAGCCCCCAGTCGTCTAAGATCAGTAGATCATACTTTATTAACTTCGCCAGTAATTTCCGGTAACTACCATCTGCTTGTGCTAGAAACAGGCTTTCGAGTAGTTCTTTTAATCGAATATAGTAAACACTTTTTCCTTGTAGGCAGTGCTCATGTCCTAAGGCACACGCAAGGTATGTTTTTCCACAGCCTGTTGCCCCAGTGATTAAGATATTTTGATGTAAGTTTAGCCAGCTATTTTGGCTTAAGTTACGTATCTGTGCTTTTTCTATATTACGTGTCGGCGAGTAAATCAGTTGATTTAACTGAGCCGGTAAGCGGAATTTAGCGTGTCGCACTAGCCGGTCGATTTTTCTTTGCTCACGCGTATCAATTTCATGAGTGAGCAATAAACTGACGCGCTCTATAAAGCTTTG
>NZ_JACJDM010000177.1:0-558 GCF_014163545.1 Pseudoalteromonas sp. SR45-6 | reverse complement strand
AGCACGGTTTGGACAACAAAATCAAACAACACGCTTATGGGCTGAAACAGGCTCTAGGCCTCGCGCAACAAAACAACAGCAGTTTGAGTATGGATACTTATTTGGTGCAGTGTGCCCAAGTAATGATAAAACAGAAGCGCTGATCAGCCCTATCGTCAATAAAGACGTCATGACACAACACATGGAATTAAATCCACTAGAGCAAGTATGGAGTTGGATACGGCAACACTGTCTATCTAATCGTGTTTCTAGTGGTTATAAAGAAATAGTCGAACAGGTATTACAAGCGTGGAATAAATCCATCTCAGTCCCTAATACGGTAAAAGCATATGCTCTAGAGACTAGATCAAATTGACTTAATCTTTATGCAGATTACCTTTCACCTCGAACCTTCTTTTTACTTTATGCCAGACGTAAAAAAGCCCGACTATTGCTAGTCGGGCTTTCTCAATTTGGAGCCTGGCAATGTCCTACTTTCACATAGCAAATGCTACACTATCATCGGCGCTGTTTCGTTTCACTACTGAGTTCGGCATGGGGTCAGGTGGGTCCAAAACG
>NZ_JACJDM010000176.1:0-561 GCF_014163545.1 Pseudoalteromonas sp. SR45-6 | reverse complement strand
CAGATAAATACAGTGATAACAAGGCGTAAGTTTCGACATGTAGTTGTTATACTTGAATAAATTATAACGCAGTTAGCACTTTATTTAGCTCGCTAGAATGGTTAAATATTTAAGTCGATTGGTATTACACCAAGCCCAGCACAACGTTGGGCTTTTTATTGTCTAGTTTATAGTTTCTTCTTATGTCGTTAGCGAGTTGGGTGATTTTATAGAGAGTGCGGGTTTGTCTGTGATACCAGTCTGCATAAAGATTAAGTCAATTTGATCCAGTCTCTAGAGCATATGCTTTTAACCGTATCAGGATCAGGAATGAATTTATTCCACGCTTGCGAAACCTGTTCGACTATTTCTTCATAACCACTAAACACACGATTAGATAAACAGTGTTGCCGTATCCAACTCCATTGTTAAGGTTGTTTGAAACCCATTTATTGACACTGCCGCGCGCTGTATTTAGGCGCTTAGCAATATTCGTTCTGTTTTCACCCTCAAAGAATAATGAAACAGCAAGCAGGCGTATGCGCTTTCTTGCATTAGGCTCTTTACGTGATAAAGCTAAAA
>NZ_JACJDM010000175.1:0-569 GCF_014163545.1 Pseudoalteromonas sp. SR45-6 | reverse complement strand
ATCAACTCTTCGCTCAGGCTATCTTGTGATTGGTGACGTTCGATAATACGTTTACTCGCGCGTTCTAGTTTTGCTTTTTTACGCCCTAGCTCATCGAATGTGCCGCTCCATTCTTTACTCGCATTAGATTTCAATTTGCATCCATCAATGGCAAACATGTTGCGACCTATCAAGCCTTCTTCATCGCAGATCATCAGTACTTGCGTAAACAGCGGTTCAATCTATTCGTGCATTTTGGCCACGAATCCCGCTACAGATGTGTAATGAGGTTGAATATCACCCGACACACTCATGAACAAAATATTCGTCTCACACGCCTTAGCAATACGGCGGCTACTAACCAAACCATGTGCGTAACCAAGTAAAATAATCTTTAGCATCACTGAAGGAGGATACGCAGCAGCACCCGTTTTATCATTGTGATACCACGCATCAAAGCCCGATAAATCGAGTTTATTTTCGACAATATAACAAAGCGCATACTCAAATGTACCTGGCAATATTTGCTCAGCAAAATTGATTGGAATGAATTTATTTTGGCAGGATAAGTCTGGCTTGTAGTTGGCCAT
>NZ_JACJDM010000174.1:0-572 GCF_014163545.1 Pseudoalteromonas sp. SR45-6 | reverse complement strand
ACCGCCAGCGTCACTGGGATCATTGATACCACCATGCCGGATATCAGTATTAATCCGCCAGCCGACAGTAACGATACCACGCCTACCATCAGTGGCACCGCCAGTGCGCCACAGGGCAGCATAGTGACACTGGTGTTTAATGATGCCGCGGGTAATTCACACACAGTCACTACGCAAATGACACCATCAGGCACATGGTCAGTGCCGGCGCTGGATGCATTAGCAGAAGGTACTTATACGGTTACTGCAAGTGTATCAGATCAAGCGGGGAATCCAGCCAGTGCGAGTGTGACCGGGTTAATTGATGTCACCGCGCCGGTCATTAGCGTGAATGCGCTGGCAGATAGCAGTGATGTTACTCCGCTCATCAGTGGCCAAAGCAGTGGGGTGCCAGCGGGTACGCAAGTGAACGTTACAATCATCGCTGCCAATGGCGCAGTACAAAGCGCGACAGCAACAACGGATGGCGCAGGCAATTGGTCCGTGGAGGCCAGTAATGCGATTATCGAAGGCGAGTACACAGTCAATGTCAGTGTGACAGACTCCGCAGGCAATACCGGCACCGATAGCGA
>NZ_JACJDM010000173.1:0-572 GCF_014163545.1 Pseudoalteromonas sp. SR45-6 | reverse complement strand
ACCGCCAGCGTCACTGGGATCATTGATACCACCATGCCGGATATCAGTATTAATCCGCCAGCCGACAGTAACGATACCACGCCTACCATCAGTGGCACCGCCAGTGCGCCACAGGGCAGCATAGTTACGCTGGTGTTTAATGATGCCGCGGGTAATTCACACACAGTCACTACGCAAATGACACCATCAGGCACATGGTCAGTGCCGGCGCTGGATGCATTAGCAGAAGGCACTTATACGGTTACTGCAAGTGTATCAGATCAAGCGGGGAACCCAGCCAGTGCGAGTGTGAACGGGTTAGTTGATGTCACCGCGCCGGTTATTAGCGTGAATGCGCTGGCAGATAGCAGTGATGTTACTCCGCTCATCAGTGGCCAAAGCAGTGGGGTGCCAGCGGGTACGCAAGTGAACGTTACAATCATCGCGGCCAATGGCGCAGTACAAAGTGCGACAGCAACAACGGATGGCGCAGGCAATTGGTCCGTGGAGGCCAGTAATGCGATTATCGAAGGCGAGTACACAGTCAATGTCAGTGTGACAGACTCCGCAGGCAATACCGGCACCGATAGCGA
>NZ_JACJDM010000172.1:0-580 GCF_014163545.1 Pseudoalteromonas sp. SR45-6 | reverse complement strand
CTAAGGGATCCCCAAAAATAATTATTAAGTTTCAATTACATCACTCACATCCATATTTTTCCAATCGATTTGCACTACTACCTGTACGAAATAGGCTAGTCCTTCCAAATAATCTCGCCGTCGCAATTTAATGGACTGTTTTTTGACGTATCGCAATCCAACAAATGCCCATGACACTACTCGCCTCCTTTTGGTTGAGTTAGCTTGAAAAGAGCCTGTCTTTCCTGCTTTGTCTATCACTGCGCCCAGCATCATTGAGAACCAATGAGCCAGTGTGGCAAGCAGTAACAGTATGTCTAATCGATAGAGTTTGTTTGTCCTGTGCAGATCTGAGCCTAAGCCGAACCTAACACTTTTTTGATCTCGAAATCCTGCTTCTATCTGCATTCTCATACCATATAATTTGAGCACTTTTTCGAGAAAGTGGTGCCTTTTTGGAAGTGAAGAAACGAGTAGCCAAGGCTCCTTATAACCACGTTTTTTATCTCTTTTTAATAACTTATGCCCTTTGCCAACCAGCACTGCATGCGTGTGATATTGTGCACTTTTGGTCAACTCGGTCGCGCCAAGATACTGGCTC
>NZ_JACJDM010000171.1:0-594 GCF_014163545.1 Pseudoalteromonas sp. SR45-6 | reverse complement strand
AAGCCAATGCCAGTGTCAGTGTGACTATCAGCGATGGTTCGAATAACCAATCGCGTACTGTGACGGCTGATGGCTCTGGGGCATGGACTATCAGTGGTCGTGAGTTTGATGTCAGCAGCTTTAATAACGGCACACTCACCGTCAGCGCCACACAAAGTGATGCGGCGGGTAACACCTCCAGTGCAGCCAGCACCTCAGTGATTTTAGATAACGCAGCACCGAATGCCTTGACGATAAGCACCCCGATTGAGGTTGATGGCCGGATCAATGCTGTAGAAGATGGCAGTGTATTGATCACCGGCTCTGGCGCAGAAGCTAATGCCAGCGTCAGTGTGACCATCAGCGATGGCGCGAATAACTTATCACGGACTGTGACGGCCGATGGCTCTGGGGCATGGACTATCAGTGGTAGTGAGTTTGATGTCAGCAGCTTTAATAATGGCACGCTCACCGTCAGCGCCACACAATCTGATGCGGCGGGTAACACCTCCAGTGCAACCAGCACCTCAGTGATTTTAGATAACGCAGCACCGAATGCCTTGACGATTGCCACCCCGATTGAGGTTGATGGCCGGATCAATGCTGTAGAAGATG
>NZ_JACJDM010000170.1:0-610 GCF_014163545.1 Pseudoalteromonas sp. SR45-6 | reverse complement strand
TAGCTCTGTTGTTTTTAAGCGATTCATAAGATCACAAAACACCATGAATGTTCCCTCGCTTCCCACATTTTTTAATACTATTAGTTCATTGATATATAAAGGCTAATTCTGGGGATACTTTAGGTTCCTAGGGGCGGTCGGCGGCAGCCGCCCCTTGGTTGCCGCCAGCAAGCTAAACCTTGAATAAGGTTTTTCATGTAGGTCGCAGATTTATCACGACAAAAGTTAGCGAGTTAGCAGTGATACCACTTTTTGGGCTAAAGCCCAACCTACAAACCACAAGCGTCAGCAAGCTCAACGCCTACGGTGATTAACTCTGTCACTAGTGTTAAATCATTCGTGGCTGAAGCCATCTCCTACAACAATACTTAACCTCTGTGTAGCGAAGCGCATTTGAGTTCTCGGTGGTGAAATTCACTTATCGCCCTAAGAACGACCTACAATTTAAACCACACCAGTAGGGTTTCGTTGCACTCTCCCCAACCTGCATATTCTCACCAGCTTTGATCACCCAATGGCATTAACTTTGATCGCTTATTCTCATTAAGCTTTGATCACGAAAATTACGCGATAATGATCACTTTTGTGTTCTTAATGATTTTGCCGATCA
>NZ_JACJDM010000016.1:0-71730 GCF_014163545.1 Pseudoalteromonas sp. SR45-6 | reverse complement strand
CGTTTTTGTGTCTGTAGCGGGTCCCGTCAATGGAAATTATACTGGCAATAATAAAATTTTAATTTTAACGTATTGAATTATGTGAAAATAAAAATTAATTATATAAAATCATCAAAATGAACGAGCATTATTTCTAAATTTAGCTAAACTATTGACTGAAAAAACAGCATAAAGCATGGTTTTTTAAACTCGCGTCAATCTAAAGGGCTTATATAAACGGATTTTATATGAAAGATAATAAACCTGATTCACCCTCTGAAGTACTCAGTATTGAATTACAAAGAGAAACCTATTATCGAGCATGTATTGCTGAATTTCAGCAATTAGGCTACCAAGATCAATATCTCGAACAATTAACTGACGAATTAGTGCCTGTTCTCGGTGTATCCGCTGATATTAAAACCTCTTAATTTGATTAACGATTAAACAAAGTTGACTCTTTTTTGGCTGTTATGGGTGTTCTCTAACCATACAGTTACTTTAAACAAGAAAAGTGTTTGACATATTTTCTGAAATCTTTATTATACGCCCCACAAGACGGAGAGGTGGCCGAGTGGCCGAAGGCGCTCCCCTGCTAAGGGAGTATAGGGTTTGTAGCTCTATCGAGGGTTCGAATCCCTCCTTCTCCGCCATTTATTTTATAAATGGTTATCTTGTAAAGTAAAGAATGGGCGCATAGCTCAGCTGGATAGAGTACTCGGCTACGAACCGAGCGGTCGGAGGTTCGAATCCTCCTGCGCCCACCATCCTTTACACACTCTGCTTAGAGTTTAAATAAGCAAGTAAAAGTGATTGGTTTAGTAAACCAAGCGGTCGGAGGTTCACTCTTTGAAGATACGTCCTGCGCCCACCATCTTTTACTTATTAGTAAGAAACTCGAATTAGAGTATAAAAAAGTGGGCGCATAGCTCAGCTGGATAGAGTACTCGGCTACGAACCGAGCGGTCGGAGGTTCGAATCCTCCTGCGCCCACCACTTTTATTTACTACTGAGAGTTATATTAGTTATTGCATACTAATATGTCAGAGAAGACATTAAAATCGAAATAGAATGTGGGCGCATAGCTCAGCTGGATAGAGTACTCGGCTACGAACCGAGCGGTCGGAGGTTCGAATCCTCCTGCGCCCACCACTTTCTATTAGTGTTAATTTATAAAGAGCCCGACACATGGTCGGTTTTTTTATTTTTAAAATTCGTAATAAGCTTTGTTATTAATTAGCTTAATGCGTCAGTCAAAGTAAGACTTTAAAATCAAAATAGAATGTGGGCGCATAGCTCAGCTGGATAGAGTACTCGGCTACGAACCGAGCGGTCGGAGGTTCGAATCCTCCTGCGCCCACCACTTTCTATACATTTACAGAAGGATGTAAGAAAGTATCAACCGACGAGAGTCGGTTTTTTTATGCCTGAAATTTGCTGTAGGCTCGGGGTTATCCGGCGCTTTTTAAAGTTGAAAGCACCAACCGAGCGGTCAGAGGTTCACTCTTTGAAGATACGTCCTGCGCCCACCACTTTCTATACATTTACAGAAGAATGTAAGAAAGTATCAACCGACGAGAGTCGGTTTTTTTATGCCTGAAATTTAATAGATCAAGTGTCAATGAGGTTTGCTTTGAGATATGACAATTGTATGAATTTTTTATGGAGGCCGTTTTTATAGGATTATTTCATTTATTATATGCCTGTTATTTTATCTCATTATGAGTTTTACGATGATCTCTAGAAGACAATTTATTATTAGTGCCGGTACACTCGCTTTTATGGGGCTTTCTCGTAGTACTTTTGGCAAAGTACCATTTCTTGACGTGAGTGAGCATTTAAGTGCCTATGGTCCGTTAGTGACTGATCCTAACAAGTTACTCGATTTACCAGCAGGGTTTAGCTATCAAGTTATATCAAAACTGGGTGATAAAATGGATGATGGCTTTACAGTGCCAGATAAAGCCGATGGTATGGGCTGTATTGCCCTTGATGATGAGCGGGTTGCATTAGTCAGAAACCATGAATTAAAACCAACTGATTTAGCAAAAGCAGATGTTAGCTTACAAACGCATAAAACGTCATTTGCTTATGACACTACTGCGCAAGGTGTTGCTTTGCCAGGAGGCACAAGTCATATTATTTATAATTTAAAAACCGGTAAAAAAGAGCAAGAATATTTGTCACTCACTGGCACGATCCGCAATTGTGCAGGTGGTATTACCCCATGGGGTAGTTGGCTTACTTGCGAAGAGACTGTTCTGACTAAAGCGGATGGCTTTAATCAAGATCACGGCTATATTTTTGAGATACCAGCCAACGCTAAAGGACTAGTAAAGCCTGAGCCTCTCAAGGCAATGGGGCGGTTTAACCACGAAGCAGCTGCTGTTGATCCAACAACCGGTATTGTTTATCTGACAGAAGATAAAGGCGATAGTTTATTTTATCGTTTTATTCCTAATGAATACGGTAAGTTGAGTAAAGGCGGTAAACTTCAAGCTATGATGATTAAAGCACAGCCACAGTTTGATACTCGTAATTGGGTTACAGGGGTCATGCATTTACAACACAATATGGCCGTTGAATGGGTTGATTTGGCGCAACCTGAAAGTCCAAAAGACGATTTAAGAATACGCGGTCACAAACAAGGCGCTGCACTTTTCGCTCGTGGTGAAGGGATACATTGGGGTGAAAAAGAACTTTATTTTTGTTGCACTAATGGTGGTCAAAAGCAGCTTGGGCAAGTAATGAAATATCAACCATCAGCATTTGAAGGAACAGATAAAGAGCATCTAGCTCCAGGACACGTTCAACTATTTGTAGAAAGCACAGATAAGTCGTTATTTAACTTTGGTGATAATCTCACTGTTGCACCTAACGGGCACTTGATCGTTTGTGAAGATCAGTATACCGACGTGGTAGATAACCATTTACGTGGCGTAACACCTAGTGGTGATGTATATAATTTTGCCCGCTTAACAGCGCAAACCGAGTTGGCGGGAGCTTGTTTTTCTGCTGATGGCAACACCTTATTTGTTAATGTGTATTCACCAACAAAAACATTAGCGATCACAGGACCATGGCAGAGTTTTAAAGGCTAACTGGTGATTATTTAATGCTTATATACAAGTGCACTATGGCTATTTAGTAGTGCTAAGTGAGTTAATTTAAAATGCAGCCTTGCTGATCCGCTTCATACCTTAAAGTATAAACCGGATCAGCAAAGTATTTAGCTCAATTATTAATAACAATAACCAAACTAAAATAACAGGCTGAAGTTTAGGCGCAGGGTACGCGGCTCAATCGGGTGGAAGTGATTATCTTCAACGCCTTCAATAGGTTCACCAGCTAAGCGTGACGTGTAAAAGTAGTCAATATCGTGATCCGTACTATCAAATATATTTAATAGCTCAAGGCCCACTTTCCAATGCGTTTGTTGATAACTTACTAAACCATTAATGACTGTAAGCGGCTCTGAGCGTTTATCGCCATCACTACTGAGTATCCGTTTGCCAATGTGGCGTACGCGCAGTGAAGACTGCCACTGCTGGGTAATATGCCAATTAATGCCAGTACTGGCAACCACAGGCACTGCACCTTCAATTCGATCGTCATTTGAATCGGTATCTAAGCGTGAATGTGTAAGTGAGGCCTCGGCGTCTAAACTCAAGGCATCATTAAGCCAATAATACGCACTGAGCTCTAAACCGTAGCGTTTTGATGCATCACTGGCTTCAGTGTTACCCGCATCACCCACAAATAATAATTCAGAATCTAAGCTTAGCCACCATAATGCCGCTGATAAATTAAACCGTTGGTGATCAAAGTAGCGTAAACCCAGCTCTGCGCCATTGCTTTGCACCAGTAAATCAACCTTATCAGCAGACTCAAGTGTCACCGGATCTTGTTTAATAGTCGCTCCACGCGCATCATTTGAATGATACGACTGCCCCCAGTTGGCATAACCGGCTAGGTTGTCATTAAACAGGTAATTTAAGCTGGCTTTAAAGCTAACCAAATCATCATCTGCACTGCCTGAATTAATACTGTTATTGCTATCAACATCTGCGTCAAAGTAATCATAACGCACACCAAATGTGGCTTCGAGTGCTTGGCTTAAATTTACTTGTGATTGCCAATAGGCTGAGTAGCTGGCTTCGTCTACAGCATCTTCACGCACAGTACTTAAGCGTTGGCGCTGCTTGGTATTGTATAAACCAACTTGATCAATATCATCGCGGCGATATTCCACACCAACTGTATGCTGGATTAGCATATCTGCAAGGGTATCAGCAAATTGATAACTCAGTGTGCCACCACTAATTGTCCGGCTATCGACTTGTTGGAACTGATCGCCATTAATAGGATCATTTAAAAAGTAAGAGAAGTTAGAAAACAAGTCCATGTCGTAGTTGATCACATAGGCATTGGCTTTAATGTGCTGGCCTTGCCAATTTGCCGATAAACTATAGCGACTAGAGCTGCCGCCTACGGTCGTATCGAGTGAACCTAGCGCACTGATAATACCTTGGTCTACAGCCCGTTGTGGAATTTGATCTGCGGAATTCCAGCTGTTGTCATAAGCCATTGCCGTAACTGATAAATCGCCATCCCATGCTTTACCTACATAGCGTACTAGGGCATTTTTTTTATCTACATCTTCATTGATATCTTGCCAAGGGCCATCATAACCTTGCCACTCACCGGCAATAATAATTTTCCCGTTAGCAATCCCAATTGAGCCTAATGCCATCACTCGCTGGTAATTGTCTTTGCCAATTGTAAAGTCAAGTTGTTGATGTTTTGGGTTATCAGCTAGATTAAATTCAGCACTGCCAGCGGTTGAAAAGTCACCTTGAGCGGCGCCATACGCGCCTTTTTGATAATCTATAGTCGAAATTGTTTCAGGAATAATAAAGTTAAGGTCGGTGTAGCCTTGACCATGCCCATGGCTGCGCATATTAATTGGCATACCATCAATGCTGGTGGCAAAGTCAGTACCATGGTCGAGATTAAAACCGCGGATAAAATATTGATTAGCTTTACCTGAGCCGCTGTGCTGTGTGACGGCCATACCTGGGATCAGTTCTAGCATTTCTGCGCTACGTAACATTGGACGGTTTTCTATTTCACCTTGGCCAATTACGCCACTTGATGCACTAATAGCCTCACCAATAAGTCCCGTGCGGTGTCCGTATATGGTAATTTCTTCAATGTTTGCAAGTACATTGGTAGAGCAAAGTAAGCTACCAGATAGAATTAAAAAAGTGCGCATTATCATTTCCTTATAAATAGGTCGAAATGTTTATATTTAATACTAGTACGTTTTAAGATGTTAATCGGATGCAAATATTTGCTTGCTGTGGAAAATATGTTATTTTCAATAAAATATTCCAAAAATAAAAATCATAAGGAATTTAATTTTGATTGTAATGAAACTGAAAAAAGCGGGGCTGAATGTTTTCAGTGTGAGCTTAGTAACTGGGCTTTTTGGCTGTCAGAGTCAGCCACAGCAAGAGACTGTTGCATCGTTACAAGAGCAACATAAGACGTTCTATCAACAGGTGATGTTGGCTGCGCCTGTCTTACCGGCTGATTTAACAAATATTCCTATGCAGGCGCATTTAGTTGCTAATCGTGTTGCGCAATCGCACTATAAAACGGCGGCGCAGGTTAATTACAGTCAGTTAGGGTGGCAGCAACGCGTGGCAGCAGATTGGCACTATTTTGATATTCCGACATCGCAGGGTAAGTTGTTAGTAATTGATTACCAACAGCAAGGTAACCAACTAGCGTATCGTTATTTAGCAAATGGTACCCAGAATGATTTATATGAGCCATGGAGTTCATCTAAAATTCAAGCTTTTAGCGGTGCAATTGCAAAAGTACGGCAAATAAACCCAGAGCTTGGTGCACATGCGCTAATAGGTGATAGCAATGTTGCTGATTTGATCACTAGTATTAATAGCTACGAGCATTTTGGCAGCGCTGATGGAAACTCTAATGCAATAGCGAGCTACTTTATTAATGTTGCTGGGCGTGATTATTTAAGTAATTTATTTGCAGATAATTGGCTAAAGCTTAATGATTCTCGCATTATGTTTAAAGGTGCTTATGCTACAGAGACTTTTACTCCTAGCACGATTCGTTGGCAAAGTACTGATAGTGATGTTATTGCTAGCAATATCGCTTATTTTACTGTTAATACCGATGATCCTGCTTATTTAGACTACCGGTGTGATGGCTGTGGTTTAACCGGTAATAAAGCCATGACAACTTTGGCTCAAGCTGAGTGGTTAAAACGTTTAGCAAGCCACACTCGAGAGCCCTTAACTCAGCAGCCTTTACTACAAGCACAAGACATTGATGTACTATTTAATGGCACCGGCAATACGGATAAAACCGCTAAAGTGGGTGGTATGATGCAAGGGCTCAGTCAAATGATCACTGACTCTTTAGCGCAAGCGCTTGCACCAGACGATACTCGCCCAGCAAAACAAATTTTAGACGAGTTAACGCAGGGGCAATGGCGAGTTTGGCAAAAAATAGGTTGGGGTCCAAGCGAAACACGCTCAACCACAGAAACTGTCATGTTGGCTCATGTTTACTTACCGTTTATTCAAGGTGGACGCGAATTTACCTTAGCGGCACAAAATAGTGTGCCAGGTGCAAGTGAAAAAAATTTAGCCGTGGTTGGCTTAAAAATGCAGGCTAATTTTACGCATGCATTTAAACAGTTACTGATACCGCAAAAGCAATAATAAGTAGCACACAGCACGACTTACCAAGCAAATTGATAATAGGGAACCCACGAATGCGACATACATTTATCGCCCTGAGTATTTCATTAGCAAGTATTATTACCATGGCACCCGTCATTGCGGCGGCTAACACGTGGCAATCAGATGTCATCGGGGTCACTCAATCTCAATTAACCCCGCAGCACTGGTTAAGCCAAGTGACAGATAAAACTCTGATGAGTGCAGCGCAAATCGCGTCATTTAATAAACAATTGATTGCTGACAATGAACATATTGTCGATCCACTCGATTTTGCCTCTCAGCTAACTCGTGAGCAGTTAAAGGCATATATACTCAGTATTAGTGCGGTACCAAAAAGCCCGCGTTTTTACCCTAATGGCGTGGCATTAAGTAATAAGCATTTTGCAAAATATCTAGCCAATTTGAATTTAGACGCTGTGGCAGATAATAATCAAGTTAGTTATGCCATGGTGGTAAAGCGCTCAGTCCTGCGTACTTTTCCAACGTCGGACCGAGTATTAAATAGTGGCTTAGATAATGACTTAGACCGTTTTCAAGAAAGCGGATTGTTCCCCGGTGATACAGTGGCTATTTTGCATGAAAGTGCCGATAAGAAATGGTTACTTGTGCGCGCTTATAACTATCTAGCATGGGCGCCCAAAGCTGATATTGCGATATCGAATAAAAGCACACTTCGTGAATTTAAAAATAACGATGACTTTTTATTGATAACTGGCGCAAAAGTAAATACTGCTTACGTGCCTAATGATGCCACTACATCGCAAGTGCAATTGGACATGGGCGTTCGTCTGCCTCTAATGCCGGCAGAAAAAACCCCTCATTTATTAAATGGCCAAAACACCTACGCTAATTATGTTGTGCAACTGCCAACCCGCGGGGAACAAGGTCAGTTAGTTATTAAGCCTGCCTTGATCAGTCGCAGCAGTGATGTGCATTTAGGGTATTTACCTTACACCCAACAGCATTTGATAAAACAAGGGTTTAAATTTTTAGGCGAACGCTACGGTTGGGGACACGACTATAATGGCCGTGACTGCACTGGTTTTGTTGGCGAAATATATAAATCATTTGGTCTATTAATGCCGCGTAATTCAGGTCAGCAGGGGAAGGGGGAGTATGGTACTAATCACCGTTTTGATAAAACCAGCAATGAAAGCGATAAATTAGCGGTAATTAATAACATGCAAGTGGGCGATTTAATTTATATACCAGGCCATGTAATGATGTACTTAGGTGAACAAGACGGTCAACCGTATGTGATCCATGATGTTAAAGGGTTGGGTTATAACAAGGCTGATGGTAGTTTTTATTCAAGTTCACTTAATGGGGTATCGGTAACGCCTTTATTGCCACTGCGTTTATCGCAAACTCAGAGCTATTTAGACCGTACTTATAATATTAAGCGTATTCGCTAGGAGTTAAAAATGAAGATTACGGCGATACGTTTTGCCAAACTTAAAGTGCCATTAGTTACGCCGTTCAAAACAGCGCTGCGTGAAGTGAGCTATATTGAAGACTTAGTGGTGTTAATTGAAACCGATAAAGGCGAAATTGGCTATGGTGCTGCGGCATCTACGCCAGTAATAACCGGTGATACTCACCAAAGTATCCTTAGCGTTATTAAACAATTTATAGCGCCAAAACTAATTGGTATGGAAATCGAAAACCTCAATCAAATTTGCCAAGTGATCCAATCAAGTGTGGTGGCAAATTACAGCGCTAAAGCCGCACTCGAGCTGGCTGTTTATGACTTGTGGGGTAAATTATATCAAGCGCCGCTGTATAAATTGCTCGGCGGTGGTAGTCAAACATTACGAACTGATATCACTATTAGCGTTGATAATATTGATAAAATGCTCAGTGATTGTGCTGTGGCTGTAGCGCAAGGTTTTGATATTTTAAAAGTAAAAATTGGCAATGATTTACAGCAAGATATCGAACGAGTGAAAGCGATTTATCAAGGTTTTGGCCAGCAAACGCAAATTCGTTTGGATGTAAATCAGGGCTGGAATGCTAAACAAACGGTGTTTGTTTTACAGCAATTAGAAAGCCACAATGTTGAATTAGAACTTGTTGAACAGCCAGTGAAAAGTGATGATTTTAAAGGTTTAAAGTATATTACTGAGCGGGTAAATACGCCGATCATGGCTGACGAAAGTGCCTTTTCGCCCAAGCAAGTAATTCAATTATTAGAGCAAAATGCTGTTGATATTATCAATATCAAAGTCATGAAAACGGGTGGCTTAAGTCGTGCTATTGAAATTGCCAATATTACTGCACAGTATCAAGCTGATTGTATGATCGGTTGCATGTTAGAAGGCAGTATTGCCGTTGCAGGTGCTGCGCATTTAGCGTCTGCAAAAGCCCAGCAGATCAGTAAAATAGACTTAGACGGTCCAGCGCTTGGACAATATGATCCGGTGCAAGGCGGTGTGGAATTTAATGGCCCAGCGATCACGTTAAGTGATGGTCCTGGCTTGGGGATTAAAAGTATCGACACATTACAACCGATAAACGATGGAATTTGGCCGTTATGAAAAAAATAATAATAACATTAATCACCACAGCAGCCCTCAGCGGCTGTGCAAATAGTGCAAGTACATCAGCAGCTGCAAGTACATCAGCAGCTGCAAGTGCTGCAGTTATCCCACAGCAAAGCCAACAGTTAGTGGTGGTGGTTGCAGATGATTGGCAAGCCATTGCCGCACAATTGTATCGATTTGAGCGTGTTGCAGGACAATGGCAACAACAAGGCCAAGGTCACAGTGTGGTACTTGGGCGCACCGGTCTTGCGTGGGGTATAGGTTTACACCCAGCTCAAGCGGGCGAACAAAAACAAGAAGGCGATGGTAAAGCTCCCGCTGGTATTTTTGAACTCGGCACCGCGTTTGGTTATTTAGATTCATTAAAAACCAATATGACCTACCAAGGCATGACTGCTGACGACTATTGTGTTGATGTCAAAGGTTCGCCATTTTATAACCAGCTAGTTAATAAGTCAGTGGTAGGAGAGGCTGCTGTCAAAGACTCGTCAGAGTGGATGCGCCGTGATATTTACAGCCAAGATAACCTTTACAAAAAAGGCTTAGTGGTTAAGCACAATAGTCAAAATGTTGATGGTGCAGGCAGTTGTATCTTTATGCATTTATGGCGCGCAGAAAATAAACCAACTGCCGGTTGTACTGCAATGACTGAGCAGAATATGGATACCTTGTTAGCTTGGTTAGATGAACAGAAAAAACCATTGTTAGTGAGCTTACCTAGCGAACAATATCAACAAAAACAATTGCTTTGGAAGTTGCCAGCGATTAAATAATACGTGTAAAGCCACGCGATCGCGTGGCTTTACAAAGTAAATAATAAAATTGTTTTCTTTTTATTAATTTAATGGAATAATATATTCCATTGGTTGGTTTGAAATTGGGATAATAAATGAGTGCACAATACACCTTGCTTGATTGGCTCGTATTCGCAAGCTACGGAGCAATTTTATTACTCAGTGGTTGGTGGTTTAACCGTAAGCGCGCCAACTCAAGTAAAGACTTCTTTTTAGGCGGTAATAGTATGCCGACCTGGATGGTGGCTATTTCGGTATTAGCTACTTCACAGTCTGCTGCCACTTTTATTGGTGGACCTGATCAGGGTTATCAAGGTGATTTATCGTATTTAGCGACGAACATTGGCGCATTCATAGCTGCATTTATTGTTTCTATTTTTCTGATCCCTAAGTTTTATCAACAAAAAGTGTACACCGTTTATGAACTGCTTGAAAAGCGCATAGGGCCAAAAGCTAAACGCCGCAGCGGCTTAATGTATTTATTTGGCCGAGTGTTCGCCAGTGGCGCACGTCTATATATGGCCGCGATTGCAGTAGCGATGATTTTATACGGTAATATAGCCGCAGAAAGTGTGATTATAGCGACTTTGCTATTAGCACTTGCGGGTTTGTTGTATACCGTATTTGGTGGTATTCGCAGTGTAATTTATTCTGATGTGCTGCAAAGTGTCGTATATGTCAGTGCTGCGATTGCCGTTATCTGGTGTTTGTTGGTACTGATCCCCGCTGATTTTTCAACTATTTTAGCAACCTTAAATGAGCCAACCCCCGGTGCTGATTCAAAGCTGGCGATTTTCAAATTTGATTTAGATTTTGGCCCAAGTGGGGTGTTCAATATGGCGTCGGTATTAACCGGCTTTGTATTACTTAACATTGCCGCCTTTGGTCTTGATCAAGATATGACACAGCGTCTACTGACGTGTAAGAGTGACAAAGAAGGCAGTAAAGCATTACTACTTTCTATCGTGATGGTTATTCCCGTGATGTTGGTATTTATCTTTATTGGTTTATTACTTTATATCGTTTATCAGCAGCCAGCATTAATGAACAGTGACGGTGCGCAAGTCGTACAAGAATTTAATGGTGAAAAAATCACTATTTTTATGTACTACGTACTTAATGAGGCTCCTGCTGGTGTTAAAGGTTTAGTTAGCGTCGGTATCATTGCCGCGGCCATTTCAACATTAAACTCCGGTTTAAGCTCGATGTCGTCGGTCATTGTACAAGATTTATATCGACCTTATTTAGCAGCTAAAAATAAGCAAGTTGCCGATAACCATTTTGTTAAAGCCGGGCGTATTGGCATGGCGGTTGTGAGCCTATCATTAGCATTAATGGCCATAGTTTGTTATTTCTGGCAGCAATACAGTGATATGCCGCTTCTTAAGTTTGCGCTGAGTGTCATGGTGTTTTCGTACAGTGGTTTACTGGGCGTGTATTTTACAACACTATTTACTAAACGTGGCAGTGAAGGCTCAGTATTGGCGGCGTTAATTGTCGGCTTTATGATCACTTTATTCATGCAACCATACATCATTGATTGGTTATTGCCGGCAGCAGATCGCTTCTATTTAGGCTTTACTTGGCAGTTATGTATTGGTACTGCGTTGTCGACTCTAGTGTGTTGTTTAGGTAAACCTCAACTTGCCCAGCGCGGCCAGTCAGCTGTAGGAGCCCAATAGGCATGAACATTGACTATATACTAGCTATTGATGGCGGGGGTACCAAAACGCTGGCGAAATTAGTGAATTTACATAGCGCTGAAGAATTTACTGCGCAGGCTGGTGCAGCCTCAGTTTATAACGATTTTAATACGGCGCTTACTAGTTTACAGCAAGTGATCACTAGCGTATGTGCACAAAGTGGCGCTAAGCATAGCCAAATTTTGGCGGTAATGGGACTTGCGGGCGGCTCGTCTAAAGTGTTGGCTGAGCGAGTAACTGCAAGCTTACAGCTAGACTGCGATATTAAATTTGCGCAATTGAGTATTGTTAGCGATGCAATCACTTCATTATATGGTGCAAATCTAGGTCAGCCAGTTGCAATGTTAGCGTTAGGAACGGGCGCTGTAGCAGCAAGATTATCCGCTGATGGAGAAACAAAATTAATTGGCGGCTGGGGTTTTTCTGTTGATGATTTTGGCGGTGGTGCGCGCCTAGGGTTAAGTGCTGTGCAATGCTTGTTAGATGAAATAGACCGCTTTGAGCAACCTAAAAGCCTGCTAACGCAACAGCTGAGTGAACAAGTTGGCCGTGAGCGAGAACAAATATCAAGTTGGTTAATGAAGGCCAAAGCGTTAGATTATGCGCGTTTTAGCCCTTTAATCTTTAGTTTAAAAACACAGTGTATAATAGCCGATACGGTGCTTAGTGAGCATGTTCGACAAGTCGAGAGATTGATTGAAAAATGTCGTGGTCAGAGCCAGTTACCAGTCATAATTATTGGCGGTTTAGCGGACGTAACTATTGCATTATTAAATGAAAATACACAACTGAATTTATCTCCCCGGCAAGGGGATTCGTTAGCCGGTGCGGTGATTTTAGCCAGCGACCGCATTAAACAAATTGAATACACAAGGATTACACAATGAGCCCTGAGTCTAATTTTAATCAGCAGCGTGCACTTTTAGAAGAGCTGAACGGGATTGTGTCAGAAGGACAAAATTTAGATACGTTGGATATAGATTTACTCGATAGTCGCGAAATTTTAACCAAAATAAATTTGGAAGATCAAAAAGTTGCCGCTGCTGTAAAGTTAGTGATCCCAGAGATAGCCAAAGCGGTCGATCATATTGTAACGGCATTTAAGCAAGGCGGTCGTTTAATTTATATTGGTGCCGGCACCAGTGGTCGCTTAGGTATTTTAGATGCTGTGGAATGCGCGCCAACTTACAGTGTCAGCGATCAACAAGTAATGGGAATAATTGCTGGTGGCGAAACGGCTTTTAAAAAAGCAGTTGAAGGTGCCGAAGATAGCTTAAAATTAGGCGTAGAAGATCTTAAAGCCGTTAATCTACAAGCTAAAGATGTCGTGGTAGGGATTGCCGCTAGTGGCCGTACACCTTATGTGCGAGCAGCCATTGAGTATGCAAAATCAATAGGATGTATCACCGTTGGAGTAACCTGTAATCCTAACTCCGCGGTAATGAAACTACCTGATATTGGTATTTGCCCGGTAGTTGGCGCTGAAGCGGTAACTGGTTCAACACGTATGAAATCGGGTACTGCACAAAAGTTAGTATTAAATATGCTCAGCACAGCCAGTATGATCCGCACCGGTAAAGTCTATAAAAACTTGATGGTTGATGTGAATGCCAGCAATGAAAAGCTGCATGCTCGTGCGATCCGCATCGTAATGCAAGCAACCGATTGCACTCATCAGCAAGGAGTCGATGCGCTTGCCCAAGCAAAACAAAGTGCTAAATTGGCTATTTTAATCATCTTAACAGGCAAAGATGCCGCCCAAGCTGAGCAAATGTTAACCCAAGCGGATGGTTTTTTACGAAAAGCGGTGGAACTATAAATGTTAATTAGATTATTGGTTATATTACAATGCCTAATTTTGAGCGCATGCGCCCACAACAGCACTGACGATGCAATCTTAACTGATACACCGCAAGTAAATTTAAGTGTTGGCGCTTTACAATATCAGCAGTACCTACCACAACTTGAGGGCAAACGAGTTGGCTTAGTCGTTAATCAAACTTCACAAGTTAATGACACCCATATAGTCGACTTACTGCGTGATAAAGGCGTGAATGTTACTAAAATATTTGCCCCTGAACATGGTTTTCGTGGCGACCACGATGCCGGCGCGCATGTAAAAAGTACGGTGGATACAAAGACCGGTATTGATGTGGTGTCTATTTACGGCAGTAATAAAAAGCCAGATACCACTGTATTAAGCAAATTAGACGTGATTATTTTTGATATTCAAGATGTTGGTGTGCGTTTTTACACTTATATCAGCTCAATGCATTACATGATGGAAGCTGCTGCTGAGAATAACATTGGTTTTATTGTACTTGATAGGCCAAACCCGAATATTGCTTATGTTGATGGGCCAGTTTTAGATTTAAAATTTCAGTCTTTCGTTGGCATGCATGAAATTCCTGTATTACATGGTATGACAGTGGGTGAGCTGGCAAAAATGATCAAAGGTGAAGGGTGGATAAATAAAGCTTCGTCACTAAACTTGACGGTTGTTCCTGTGGCGCATTATCGCCGCGATATGACGTATAGTTTACCTGTTCAGCCAAGCCCTAATTTACCAAATGATCAGTCAATTGCGTTGTATCCATCATTATGCTTTTTTGAAGCAACACCAATTACAATTGGCCGTGGTACAGACTTTCCATTTCAAGTGATAGGTTATTCACCGATTGCGTTAGGGGAGTTTAGTTTTACTCCGCGCGCTATTGAGGGAGCATCAATGAACCCTAAATTTAAAGGGATAGAGGTGCAAGGTCTTGATTTACGCGACAGTACAATCAAAGGACTAGATTTAAGTTTATTTATTACAGCCTACAAAACTTTTACGCAAAACGAGCAAACGTTCTTTGAACGTGCTGGCTTTATGGATAAACTTGCAGGCACTGATAAGCTGCGCTTAGCTATCGAAGCCGGCCAAACAGAGCAGCAAATCAAACAAAGCTGGCAACAAGATCTAGCTCGCTTTAAACAGCAACGCGCAGCATATTTGTTATATCAATAAGACTATTTTTATTTATAAAACTTTAAAACGCAGCTTAGGCTGCGTTTTTAGTTTTCAATTAATGTTGTCTTGTTTTAGCGTCAATCTCAAAACAGTAAAAATAGTCTCCATAAATGAACCACTACAATTAGTGGGGGTATTTGTAGCAGCGAGTTTACCTCGCGACAATAACGTTAAACCTTTGCCTACATGTTGGGATAAACCGCGACCTGCATTTTAACTTTGCCACAAGGTGGGTTAAAAGCAAATAAGGTATTTGTTTTGTATTGGGATGATTTGAGTTATTAGTCATTAAAAAGGGCATTAAAAAAGGCCACAATTGTGGCCTTACCATGGATGGGGAAATAAGCGCCCATTAAGCGCTTACTTTAATCCATAAGATTAAAACTTAAAGTTAACTGATAACTGCAAGCTACGTGGATTGTAGTAGCTACGCGATTCACCAAATTTCTCTTCAAGTACATACGGGTTTTTGTTATAACCTGTTTGACGATTAAATACGTTGAAGAGATCAGCACGAAATTGTAGTTCCATATCACCAGAGAACTTAAAGTCTTGCGTATAGTTTAAGTCTAGTTGCCAATGGCTAGCAGTGCGACGACTACCAGCAGACTCTGCATAGCGGCTAATATGGCTTGTAGGGTATCCGTATGTTGTTCCATCCCATGCTTCCCATGCTTTACCTGATTGGAATACGAAGTACGCCCCTAAGTTAGCTTCCCAAGGAAGAGTATAGTAACCGTATACTTTTAACAGGTGAGGTTTATCACCTGAGAGTGTGCCATAGCGATTATCCCAAGGGTAACGACCGCGACCATCACCATAATAAGATGAACCAATAAAGTTATTCGCATCATTGCTTGTTGTGGTGTTATCTTGGTCAAAGTTGCCATAGTAGTGACTCCACACATATGAAGCGTTTACGTAGCTATTCTCACCCAAGTATTCGGCTTCAATACTCGCTTCCCAGTATTTGGTTTCGCCGCCATCAACCTCTGCAATTACATACGATGAACCACCAATTTCGTCGCGAATATCAGCTAAGTTAGCTACATATAAGCCTTTATCTGCAATGTGTTGCGGTACACCTTCGGCATCAACACCTGAGTAATCAGTTAGACGCGCATTGTTTGGCATATCCTCCCAAAAGTGCATGCCTTTACGGTGACGAACATGGGCACGTAATACTAAGTCAGAACCAACATACTTAGTGGTTCCGATAGTAAATTCGTTAATACGACGTGGTTTCATATCATCTTGGAATACTTTACCAGATGAACCATTTCTAGGTGAAGATGATAAAATATTACCAGCTTCATCTAGTAATAACTCAATTTCGGCACGAGTGTTTCGATCCCATGATGCTGCGCGAGATAATGAACTCGCTTCAGGATTATAAATCGCAAAGTTTGCAAATACGGAATCTTCGTCAGAATAAGTCCATGTTGCACCTAAACGAGGTTGCAGCATATCTTTCCAGTTGGTTTGGTACATTTGGTACTTGTGACCAGGAGCAACTTCATAGCCAGAAATAGTACCAGATTTAGCTTTTAAGCCTTGACCATACCACGTGTCTTGGCTGACCAATAATCCTAAGTTATAAGTCCAATCACCCAATTCTATAGTATCGTTAATTTCAAAGTTTAGGCTGCGTGTTTCAGAGTTAATGCCTGATACAGGCGCGCCATCAGCCGTTGCTAAACTCATTTGTTGGACTCGAGCACGGTAGATAGCATTTGCAGGGTCAAAACCATCAGTGTTTGCATCAGCATCAACTAAGCCACCAATGTATGCAATTGAACCCCAACCGTTAGAGAGTCTGGTTAGTTGCTCTTCGCCTTCTTCCCATTTTGCACCAAAATGGAGTATGTGGTATGCATCGCCCCAGCTAAGTTCATGTTCTAAACTAACTTCAAAGGAATCACGATAAAAGTTTTGATTGTCATAAGTTGCGTATGCACCAACACCACCACCGCCTTTCATCACTGCGTCTTCAAGATAGCCATAGGTATTAATTAATGCATTTGCGCCAGCATTATATGCGGCGATTTGTGCTTCGCTAAATCCTTCATCTGGGTCATAACTTCTTAAGCTTGGGACAGAGAAATAACCCATTTGAGCTAAGTCATCAATACCAAGTTGGCTTGATAAAGAAGGGATTACACTCAATGGTGTATCAGGTTGTGAGCCTGTTTCTAATTCAAACTTACTATATTGGAACGAAAGTGTGGTTGCTGATCCTAAGATCCATGAACCATCTAAAGTAAAGATATCTTGATCAGCTTTACTGCCGACAGATACAGTGTCCATCTCGTAAGCACCAATCGAATCGCCTTTCACTTCTTTATCTGAGGTACGTTGTGAGATATTTATCAAAATATCATCAGTTGGTGCCCAGGTTAATTTACCAAAGTATTCGTCGCGGATACTCTCATAATCTTTTACTTCGCCATAGGCTGTGTTTTTGTTTGCTTTGGTCTCTTCAGGACGGTAATAAGAGGTATAAAAATATAATGTATCTTCAATCAGTGGACCGCTTAAACTTGCGGTTAACCAGTTTTTATCAAGCTCAAAGCTCTCTTCACCTACTGGCGTTGCAACAAAGGTTTTTGGTTGTATTTTGTATTCTATATTACCGTGAAACTCATCCGTACCAGATTTTGATACTGTGTCAATTGAAAAGCCACCAGAACGGTTAAAGCCAACCGCTTTTGCACCACCTCTGTCCATAGTAACAAAGGCAACATCGTGTGTTGATGGCTCTGAAGCTAAGTTGCCATACATCGGCAATGACACATTAACACCATCAAAGCCATATGAGTTATCAACACCTGATCCACCAGCTGATGGGCCCAACGTTGAATTTGCCGAAAGTTCTATACCAGGGACAAGCTTTAAAAGGTCTCGGTAATCTTGACCTACAGGGACATTATTAATTCCGTCTTCACCTAATGAGTTTGTGAGTGCTGATTTACCTTGGCGAAATAGTTTACTGCCTGTCACTGTAATTACTTCAACATTATCTTTTTTACCGCCAAGAACAACATTAGCACTTGAGGTTTGCTCTAGCAGTACATCAACAGTTATTGTTTGTGTAACGCCGCTGCTGTCTTCAAAGGTCAGCTCATAAGTGCCTGGTTTTAGTTGCGGGAGATCATAACTGCCATCTTCACGGGTTACCACCGTACGCGCTTTTGGCATGACGTTACTACGTGCAGTAATGGTTATACCCGCTAGTGATTGGTTTGCTTGCTCGGTTTTTACCTTACCTTTAATGCTACCGTTTAAATTCGCGAATGCAGGAGCACTTGCTAGCGAGGCAGCTATTATAGCGGTGGTTATTGCAGTTTTTGGCACTCGCAGAGCGCGATGTGTGGCCTGCGCTAACGAGCTTATAGTGAAGGTTGGTACATGTTTTTTCATTGTTTTCCCCGTCCTTATTATAATTAGCTTATCGCTCTGAACTTTGTTGATTCCCCAAACAGAGTTATAAACTTTGATCAATTGTTGCTATTCCATTAAACATGCGTTGCCATTAATGGTCAAGAATAAATTCTTCCTTATTTTGTTTGCATCTATAAATAAAATATATAAAAACTGGTTTCGTTATATTTATTGTCAATATAAGCGTAAGGCTGGGGGAGTGTTTTCGCGATTTTTAGCGCAGTTACTCATATTTAATGTATTGAAATAACATGTTTTTGTGTTTTTCATTCTAAAGAAGGAGGATTTTTTATTGAGTTGGAACAATACTGTTGGAGTTACAATAATAATTATTGTTTATGAACTAAAAAATTTTGGTTGGCATGGAATAAAGAAATAATTTATAAATTAGCAAACGAGAGATAGGTTATTATTGCACGGCTGTTGTTAAAGTGGTTTTTATAATAAGAAAGGCCACAATAGTGGCCTTAATTCTTTAGGATGTCGTTGGTTAGTGATTTCTAAATTCACCAACAACGTCATTTGAATGCTCTAGTAATTTACGACCTTGACGACTCGATTGCGTTAAAGCGATAAATAGAATATCAATAACAAAGTCTTGCGCAGTACGGGCAAGTATCGATGATAAACGGACTGACTCTTCTTCTGCCACAGAGTAAAGCCTAACATTGGCTTGATCAGCAACAGGATTACTACCAAATTTAGTGACAGAGATCACGTAACTGTCGTTCTTCTTAGCCTGCTTTACCACTTCAGCAATTTCTCTGGTAACACCCGATTCACTGATCGCAATAACTAAGTCGCCTTTTGCAAAGGTTGATACATAGGCGAGCTGCGCATGACCATCAGGTTCAGCTATTGCTGGCATACCTAACTTTTGCAGCTTATAAGAGAAGTCTTTAGCCACCAGGGCAGAGCCCCCTAAACCACAAATTAAAATTCGCTTAGCTGATTTTAACAAGCTAACAGCCTGTTCAATGGCTAGCGCTTCATTGAGGTTTTTTGTTTCAGTAAGCACAGCAAGTTTACTACTGAGTAGCTTTTCTGCTATTTGCTCTAGTGAATCACTTAAGGTGATTTTACCATGCAGTTTTGGTTCTGATGTTTCATCATTGAGTGCATCAATGACAGCCAGCTTAAATGCTGGAAAGCCTTTGTAGCCCAGTTTTTGCGAAAATTTTACAACGCTTGACTGGCTCACGCCGACAACTTTAGCCAGCTCTACAGACGAAAGATTACGAATAGCATTAGCTGAGTTCAATGTGAAGTCGGCTAGCTTAGCTTCGCTGCTCGATAGGGACTGACGTAAGGCTTTAATTTTTACAAATGTAGACATACTACCCGCTTATTTTTATATTTGGCGTATTTATAGCATTAATCGAAATAAATTTGTACTTATTCTAGGTTCAAATGTAACCATCTTAGTTTTTACTCTTGTTCCTGTGCGTACAAAAAATAAATTATTCCCAATAGCCGCAATTAAGTTTTGGAATATTGTTTAAGAATAATTGGAATAATATAGTTTTAATTATCTAATTTTACAACACCAATAGCGCGAACTAACAGATTTATTTGCTAGTCGCTTGGGCACTGTTTTTATGGTGAGATAAAATATCTTTATTTAATTTACTTGTTGAAATAAATTATTTACAAATCATTTTACTGTGATAGGGTTTGGTTTATACAACTCAAATTGAGTTGTCCAAACTATAATAACAATATGAGAACTGGGTTTATTTAATGTATTGTTTACTAAAAGCACATACCGCTAATCGTGGTTTTGGGATTGCGCTTATTTACTTTGATCAGCAATGAGAAGGCTATGACGTTTTTATCTTGGTTTAAAAAACTTTGTTTAGTTACAACTGCCGCACTTTTGACTAGTTGCGCTTCAACACCTTACGAGTTTACACAATCTGCCAATTACAGTCATCGTGTTAAGTTTTTAGTCATGCATTACACCGCTATTGATTTTGAAAAATCGATGCGTGCTTTAGTCGATGAAGGTGGTTTAAGTGCTCATTATTTATTACCAGAGTTAAATGATCCTAGCTACCCTGAGGATGAATTAAAAGTAATTCAACTAGTTGATGAACATGATAGGGCGTGGCATGCCGGGACAAGCTTTTGGCAAGGCCGTGAAGATTTAAATGATCAATCAATTGGTATCGAAATTGTTAACGTACCAAGCTGTCACTATCCCGAAGTTAAACCTGATGAGCAAATGGAAAATGACGCCTCAAAACTGTGTATTTTCCCCGATTTTGACGCTAAACAAATAGCGTTATTGATTGAGCTCAGTAAAGGTATTTTAGCCCGTAACCCTGATATTGGCCCAACTCAAGTTGTAGGGCACTCCGATATAGCGCCTACACGAAAAAACGATCCAGGTCCGCGCTTTCCATGGTATCAATTGTACCAAGCTGGTATTGGTGCATGGTATGACAGTGACACGGTTGATAAATATTGGCAGCAATTTAATTTAGTTAAACCATCCATTAGTTTAATGCAAAAAGCGTTACGTGGTTATGGTTATGATGTACACGTGACTAATCAACTTGATCCACAAACCCTTGATACATTAAGTGCCTTTCAAATGCACTTTTTACCTTGGCATGTAAGCGGTAATGCAGATGCGCGCAGCGCTGCGGTATTGTTTGCTTTGATGCAGAAGTACTTTCCGAAAAAAGCAGCTAAGTTAATGTTGCAATATCAACAACAGCAACTTGCCCCAGAACCGATTATTAAGCCTTTAGCAAATGCGCAGGTTGTGTTGCAGGTACCAAATCCTAATCCAAGTTCTCGGGCACTTGTTAATGACCGTGGTACATTTAAAGCTTATAAAGGCCGAGGCGAAATTATCATTGAAAATAACACCGCAACGAGCGCGGATATTTTTATCAATGGTGAAAAAATAAATATTGCTCAGCCACTTATGGCAAATAATAGCTACAAATACAGCTTATCTAAACGGACTCACAACGGCACAAATACGTTCAAGGTTGAAAATGTGCAGCCTGAAGGGGCAAGTTTAACATTACGTTTTTCTTACCCAACTTTAGTAACTAAGCCCGTAAAGTCAGTGCAGTTTAATAACGTGGATAAATTGATCAACGAAGAAGTCGCGGCAGGGTTTCCCGGTGCCGTACTGGCAGTGATCAAAGATGGTAAGTTAATTAAATTAAGCCACTATGGAGATGCTAAAAAATACCTTGCTGATGGCTCATTATTAGAGCAGCCACAGCAGATGAAAAGCGATACATTATTTGATATTGCCTCTAATTCAAAAATGTTTGCCACAAATTTAGCGTTAATGAAATTAGCCAGTGAAGGTAAAGTTGATGTAGAAAAACCGCTATTTTATTACTTACCTGAGTTTCGTGGGGCGGGCCGTGAGCAGCGGTTAGTCAAAGATTTACTGACCCACAGTGCAGGTTATCCAGCGGTAGTTGATTTTCATCGTAAAGATAATAAGTTTGGTGAGCGATTCTTTTCACAAAATAGCTTACGTACTAAAAACTTATTACTGACAGGCGTGCCATTTGTTGCGGGTCGTAGCGTTAAACATTTATATTCAGATATTGATTACATGTTACTCGGTGTATTAGTGGAGCGACTTTCCGGGCAGTCGCTGGATAATTATGTTGAAGGGCAAATTTATCAACCGCTTGGTTTAACCCACACCGTTTATAATCCATTGCAAAAGGGCTTTATAAAAAACCAAATAGCTGCCACTGAGTTAATGGGAAACACTCGTGACGGACGGATCAGCTTTGATAATGTTCGTACCGACGTTTTACAAGGACAAGTACATGACGAAAAAGCATTTTATGCCTTAGGTGGGGTCGCAGGTCACGCAGGACTTTTTAGTACAGGTCAAGACTTAGCTGTGCTTGCGCAGTTATTGCTGAATCGCGGTGGCTATGGTGATAAGCAAATATTTACCCCGCAAGTATTAGAGCAATTCATTGCCCCGCAAGCCAGCGATGAAAGTTATGGTTTAGGTTGGCGTCGTGCCGGTAACGGTGCTTTACAATGGCATTTTGGCCCGTACGCGAGCCCACAAGCGTATGGTCACACTGGCTGGACGGGCACGGTTACTGTGATTGATCCCGCTTATGACTTGGCGATAATTTTGCTTACCAATGCTCGCCATACCCCGATTGAAGGGAATGAAACAGATTATGAATTTATGGGGAGAAAGTTTGAAACCGGTAAATATGGCTCAATTGTTTCGCTAATTTATGAAGCAATATTAAATAAGCATTGATCTAAATGGCAGTGTTCAGCTTATCGCTAATCGATTTAAGTTGTGTTTATTGACGAACAGATTAAGCTAATGAGTTTGTTCCAGCCTTTATAACAAAGGCCTGATAATAATTAGAGTGAGTCATAGACTCACCACAAAAAAGGTTACAGTATGTCTTGGTATTCAATTTTACCGCCACTAATTGCGATTTTGATCGTATTTTGGCGCAAAGAAGTCATTATGGCGCTACTTGTCGCTGTTGCTTCTTCAGAGTTTTTGCTGGCCTTGCAAGGTAACGGTAATACACTTTTTAATACATTTATAAATACCATAGAGCGCGTGGTGAGCGTAGCAAGTTCGCCAGGTAATAGTCGTATCCTAATTTTTAGTATCTTAATCGGTGCATTACTTGCTTACATACGCGAATCGGGCGGTGTGGCTGCAACAGTAAATGTGTTGATGAACAAAGGTGTGGCAAAGAGTAAACGCCAAGTGGGTTATTTAACCATGTTTTCAGGCATTGCGGTATTTATAGAATCTAACTTAAGTGTACTGACTGCGGGTATTTTATCGCGGGGTTTATTCGATAAATTTAAAATGAGCCGTGCTCGCTTAGCATACATTATTGATAGTACCAGTGCTCCTGTGTGTATTTTGATTTTACTTAATGGTTGGGGGGCATACATACTTGGCTTGCTTGGTAATTATGAACTGTCAGAATCGGCAGTCTCGGTGTTATGGGGCAGCATAGGCTATAACTTTTACGCCATCATCACCTTACTCATTGTGTTTTACACAATCTCGTTTGATAAAGTACACGGCCCGCTTAAAAAGGCTGAAGAGCAAGTGGAATATCAAAAAACTGAGCTGCAAGAAGAAGTCAAAGGGACTAAAGCACGTTACATGTTAGTACCACTAATTACATTAATTGGTAGCATGGTCGGCTTTATGTATTGGTCAGGTAATGGTGATATTGCCAGCGGCAGTGGCTCTAAGTCGGTATTGTATGCAACTATTTTAGCTTGCGTTGTCGCCTACTTATTAATGGTAAGCTCTCGTCAATTTACTCACCATAAACTGGTTGATATTGGCTTTAAAGGCATGGGTGAGTTATTACCCTTAGTCGCGATTGTATTACTATCATTGACTCTCGGCGCCAGTTTAAAAGATTTAGGTACTGGCACTTTTGTTGCGGGTTTAGTGGGTGATTACTTACCTATTTACTTAGTCGTACCAGTGTTGTTTGTAACCGGTGCGGTGATCTCTTTCACAACAGGCACCTCATGGGGTACATTTGCAATACTTATCCCGATTGGTGTGCCATTAATTCAAGCGCTTGGTTTACCGCCGTCATTAGTGATTGCGGCAATTTTAGGTGGCGGCGTATTTGGCGACCATTGCTCGCCAATATCAGATACCAGTGCGGTGTCGGCAATTGCCTCAGGCTGTGACTTGCTTACTCACGTTAAAACGCAAATGCCGTATGCATTATTCGCGGGTGGCTTAACGTTTGTAGCTTACCTAGTTACGAGCATTATTGTGTTGTAAAGAGTTAGCGAGAGTAAAGCTAGCGAGAGTAAAGCTAGCGAGAGTAAAGTTAACGAGAAAGCCTGCAATTTTGCAGGCTTTTTTATTGCTGAATTAACTTTTTATACTTAGCTGGGGGTATTTGTAAAATAGCGTTGAACTCATTGTTTAGGTGAGATTGATCGGAAAACCCGCACTCAAGGGCGAGTTGTGCCAAGCTTAGCTGTGGGTTTGCTTTTATAAGTTGTCTGGCTTGCCTGACTCTGTAAATACGTGCTAGGTGTTTGGCTGTGATGCCACAGGTGTTTTTAACGTAGCACTCTAATTGCCGCTTACCTTTAGGAGTGTGCTCGTAAGCAGTACTTAGTGGGGTAAGATTGATTATTTTATGGATCAGTTTTTGTGTGTGCTCAATAGCCTAATGGTGTATTTTTGGTGCATTGAGGTGCGCCGACAACAAATCAATAAACGAATCTAAGTTAGCATATTGGTCAAGCGCCTGTGCTAAACCTGTTAAGGTTGCAGGCGCCACAAGCGAATGATTTACCTTTTGTAAATGGGCAAGTCCAGTGGGTTTAAACCGGATCCCACAAAAAACGGAGTCAGCAGTAAACGTTATTTTTGCTGACTGTGTTGATATGGTTTGCATGAAATAGGGGAATTTAATGGTTTTCCAGCTAAATTAAGACGCCCAGATAGCAAAAATATAACGCCTTTTGCGCCATCGCAGGGGAGCCAACTCTCCCCTGAAGATTGGGCGCTTGCAAACCAAACTGCTTGTACATAATCAGCGATATCGCCCGTTGGGCTGTAAATAGTTTATCGTTCATTAAACTCGACTGTCGGTTTAAACATTTTCACCATACGATTCCAGCTATTTATAGCATTAATTGCTACGGTGAGGGTAACTAAACTTGGTTGATCAAATAATGCTGAAAGTGTTTGGTAAAAGTCATCATCAATGTTCTGTGACAAAGTCAACTTCTCGCAAAGCGCTAATGCAGCACGTTCTTTATCGTTATAAAGTGGCGTGTCTTGCCACGCATTGAGGGCAATAATGCGGTTAATGCTCTCGCCATACTCCAGTGCTTGTTTGCTATGCATGGCTAAACAATACGCGCATTGGTTTAACTGTGACGCTCTTAGTTTTAGCAGCTCCCAAATTGTCACTCCAAAGGTAGCCTCGACTTTCTGTTTGATCAGTGCTTCTTGATCAATCAAGTAGGTCATTAACTCGGGTTCGATATTAACGTAATTCGCTCTTTTCATAATAGTTCCAAATCGATAAATAACTATTAGCTAGTTTATTGACGGATAAATAAAAAGAATTGTAAAAAAACGACTTTTTGATTTGTTTCTAGTGTAGTCGTACCTCGCTAAAGACTTGTCATACTATTACACAATAATAAAACGGTATAAGTCGCTGATATATTAATTTACACCCTAAAATTAGCGAATTTCAATACTAATTTGGCTCTTAAGCTTTAAAAATCTCACGTCGATAATGACTGTGGTTTACTTTTATTTAACAATTAGCTTTATTTGTAATATAAATAATCCTAATATAAGTGCGCAAACGATAATTATTAACTGTTTGTACCTAAGTGCAGGATTTGCATTTTACACAACACCATTCAAGGAATGGCATAAATTGGAGCAAAAGAATGAGCGTTATGACAACACTGATACAACGGCAAAAGACTTTGTTTTTACTTCTGTTATCTACTTGTAGCTTTGCTACATTGGCAGAAAATTGTACAACTATGCCCACCTCAGGTGGGATTTACTCTGTAATTAACCGTGGCTCTAGCTTGGCATTAGATGTAAATACGTCTGATACTAGTGGCGCACCGGATGTAATTAGCTATCAATATTGGGGTGGTGCAAACCAGAAGTTTGCTTTCACTAAAGGCAGTGATGGTTACTGGACTATTCGTTCGCAACATAATAACCAAGTACTTGATGTACTCAATTCGTCACAGTCTAATGGCGCTAATATTGTGGTGTATGACGATTGGCAAGGTGATAATCAGCGCTGGCAGCTGAAGGTGTCTTCATCGGGTGGCTTTAATATTGTTAATAAACTTACGCAAAAGTCATTAACTGTGGCGGGTTCGCAAAACGGTGCCAATGTGTATCAAAATGATGATGCGGGTGGCAGTTCACAGCGCTGGTATATCAACCCTGTTTCAGGTAGTTGTGGTAGCAGTAGTGGTGGCGGTCAAACAACAGCTGGTTTAATTGGTTTTGCAGCACAACCAGGTAATGATGGCCTTGCAACTACAACCGGCGGCGGTAATGTATCTCCTACTATTGTAACTAGCTGCAGTGCTTTAACAGCCGCATTAAACTCAACATCAACTGCGGTTATTCAAGTTCCTAACAATACAACGATTAACTGCCATACGGCAAACCGAACTGTTGCAGCATGTCCACTCGATTGTGGCACATGGGGCGATTACGGTAAAACCTGGTATCGCTTACCGGTTGGTAGTCAAAGCTGTAGTGAATTAGGTAGTAATTCAAATAATACAGTTAACGTTACACGTAATGACTCTCGTCTTCGTGTTCGCTCAAATAAAACCCTTGAAGGATTGGGGAGAAACTCAAAAATCATCGGCGCAAGCTTAGTGATCAGTAATGATCGTAATATCATCATACGTAATATTTTACTTGAAGATATTAACCCAGCATTAGTTGAAGCGGGGGATGCTATTTCTGTTGATGACAGTAGCCACATCTGGATTGATCATATGGCGTTTAATAAAATTAGTGACGGTTATATTGATATTGGCAATAGCCAAAATATCACTTTAAGCTGGAACCGCTTTTATGGTTATAATACGCAAGTGTGTGCTAACCAGCATTGGTATACGCATTTATTCAAAAACTCCCAAATAACGGCACATCATAACTTTTGGGATACAGCGGCAGGGCGCAACCCTAAAGTAGACGGCTACAATTCACGCGTTCATATGTTTAATAACTATTGGAAAAACATTACTTATTTTGCAATTAGTGCAGGTAATGGCGCTGAAGTATTAGTAGAAAACAATTACTTTGAAAACAGTGCAAAACCACATTGGAACCAAGGCTCAGGCTACTTTAGCGCGTCAGGAAATGTGTATACTGGTGTGTCAGCAACCGATCAATATCGCGACAATGGCGCTAACATCTTTAACGATATTCAGTTATACCCATACAGTTTAGACAATGCCAATAGCTTAGGCAGTCAAGTTGATGGCGGTACAGGGCCGCAGTAATACACCCAAACCACCTAAAAATGCAAAAAGCCCTCAATTTAGAGGGCTTCATCACATTGCTTGTATTACGCGTTAGATTTTACCATCAGGCACGATGCGGTAAATTCCCATACCATCAATACCCAGATATAAATCGCCATTAGGGTGGGTTGCAATACTGCGCACGCGGCCAGCACCTTCAAATAGCTTGCTGTGACCCGTTACTTTATTACCATCAAGTTCAACCAATACTAAGTGTGCAAACTTCATAGCGCCAACAAGCACATGACCTTGCCACTGCGGGTATTTGCTGCTTGTAACAAACTCCATCCCAGAAGGCGCGATAGAGGGCACCCACACCCAATCGGGTTGTTGCATACCTTCGCGGCTTGTTTCATCAGTAATTTTGGTACCAATGTAATTGATGCCGTGAGTTACTTCTGGCCAGCCGTAGTTAGCACCCGCTTTAATAATATTGATTTCATCACCACCGCGAGGACCGTGTTCATGACTCCAAATTGCCCCCGTTTCTGGATGCATAGCCATGCCTTGCGGGTTTCTATGGCCGTAAGAGTAAATGCTCTTACGTGCATTTGGCTGATTAACAAACGGGTTTGACTTAGGGATTGAGCCATCGCTATTAATACGGTGAATTTTTCCTGCATCATACTCTAAGCTTTGTGGGTGAACATCACGCGCGCCGCGATCACCAATCGAAAAGTACAAGTAACCGTCTTTATCAAATTCAATACGCGAGCCGTAATGTTTGCTGGTTGTGGTGTTTGGCGTGCCGTCGAACAGCAGCTGCGAGTCGACTAGTGCCATATCTTTTAAGCGCGCACGCATAATGGATGTATTGTAGCCTTCTTCATCGCCTTCATAACCTGAGTAAGAAAAGTAGATCCAGCCATTGTCTTTAAAGTTAGGATCAAGCTCGATATCTAATAAGCCGCCTTGACCTTCCGCATGCATGTTAGGCAGCCCTGCAATTTTTTGTTCTAGCAGTTTGCCATTACGAATTAGCCTAAGCTCACCAGCGCGGTCTGTTACTAATAAATCTTGCTCGTTAAGCCACGCCATTCCCCAAGGAATATTTACCCCTTGAGCAACTAATTCAAGCTGATACTTATCAGCGCTTTTAGCGACAGGGATTTCTTGTTCCGCTTGCTGCACACACGCCTGCAAGGTAGATAAACTGACCATAGCAATAGCTAAACTGGTGTAAAAAGACGTCTTCATGATGACTCCAATTTTTTAAACACGATGTAAATAGAGTAGCGTGTTAATAGTTTAATTGTTATTAACATTTACTAAAGTGCGATTAGTAACAGAAAAAATGAGATAGGAGGAAGTATAGAAGGGTTCAGTAAGTTGCTACTTATGCTTTGCGTTGTACTGGGGATGTATTGAAGTTAGAAATAGAATATATTAACAATTTTTACAATCGTATAGGGATTTACCGTGTCAGCTCAGAGCAACTTTCAAAACAATGTAATAGAAAAAATAACAAAACAAAATGCATTGGCAGCCGCATTAGGCACAGTCTTTTGGTGTATACCTATTTTAGTGCTGTGGGTCTTTATTTATGAATTAAAGCCAGCAGCAGGAGCTGTTATGCTATGGCTCAGCGGCGCGTTAATAGGTTTAGCTGTTAGATTTCATGGTCGTGGCTATGAACGATTATTCTCTGTAATAGGTTTTGTGTCTCATGCGTGTATTGTTTTACTCGCATGGGATTTTCAAATAGTGGTCGGCGGCAATGTGCTGTCCGTTATTTTGATTGGCGTTTATGTACTCGGCGCCTGGAGCGCTGCCTATCTATCGCGTATCAACATCTCAATGCATGACTATAAAGCATTTGATGCTTATTTTGCGTGCCCTGATTATATACAACAAAAAAAGTTAAAAAACAGGTGGTTTGTTGTTTTACCTTTGTTGCTAGTGCTGACTTTTGTGGTTGGTTATATTGTTGCCATTGCGGTGCTCATTTTTCAAGAGGTACAGTACATGGAAAATGAAAAAAATCAGCAAGCAGCGCGCGCAGCCGAGTTTCGCGATAAGCACATTAATACCAGTGATGAAGCGCTCGCTGCAATAAGCCAGCATAAAGCACTTACTTATGCTTTTGCTTACTATTCAGGTAGGCAGTTTGATGTTCAAGGGCGCTACTTAGGTAATTACCCGCAAGATAGCTATCAAGCGCAATTAATACTGCGTTATTTAGCAGAGCAAAAAAGCAACCCGCGCGCTCAATTTATACTAGGAAAAATACTCGATAGTAAAACCGGTGACGCACTTATCACGCAAGCAGAAGAGGGCGGCGATACCTTTGCAAGGCTTTACAGTATTTATGAATTTGGTTGTTATATGGACGCTAAAAAAGGCAGGCAGTTACTCACCAGCTTTGCTAAAAATATTGAAGAACAATCAGTAAAAATTGATATCTATGGCATGCTCAGCGATGATTTTAACGACCACTGCCAAGTGTTAGACGACACTGAATTTGATTATCGTTATATAAAAGATTACCAGTTTAAACAGTAGGTCGCCCTTTAGGGCGAAAAAGTGAATATCACCACCGAAAGCACAGAGGCGCTTCGCTACACAGAGCTTAAATATTGGTTGTAGGAGATGGCTTTAGCCACGAAGGGTTTAATACCAGTGATAAGTTCACCACCTTAGGCGCTAAGCTTGCTGGCGCGTGTAACTTTTGGTCATTGCTTGCTAACTTGTCGTTTTCAAACTCGCTAACTGTTTAAAGAAACCTTATTCAAGGTTCTTTGCCAGATTGCTGGCGGCAACCAAGATTCGGCTGCCGCTGACCCCTCTTTGGACTCTCTGTAGGAGCTGGCTTTAGCCGCGAATATTTTCCACCCGAGCATCACGCTTAATCCTTCAAATAAGTAATTGATGTGAACGTAAACGCCGTTTATTCGCCAACTTACACATCCTTGTACGCTCCCCAGTTCGGCCATCCATGGCCTCTCGTTCAAAGCTGCGCTTTTCACCCATGGCCTAGTTTCGCGTTATCGCGCATTGCCTACATGGATGTAGGTACTTAGGATTTGTCGGGAACAAAATCCTGCCATGCGCGATATTACTCATCAATTACTTATTTTCAGGGCGTGATGACGGGGGAAGGTTGTTAAACGTGAGATTAGAGTTTGCTCAAGGCAAGACAAAAGGTCTTCCTCAGTACATTTCTATGAGATCTATTGAAGAATTATATTTACCTGACTTTGTATGGCACTATATAAAAAATATATATTTAAGAGGGAATTTGATGGCCGATATAAATGGCTTTGATTGGAGCACACCGCCAAATCGTAAGATAGATGAGTACTTTTCCGCTGATAAGTTAGATAGAGCTAGATACGCAACATTTCTCACAAGATTATTAATTCAAGAAGGTTTTGACGAAAATAGGCCGCAAGAAGAGCAAAAGAGAAACTACGTAATAAACTTAAATGCCGAGTGGGGCGCAGGTAAAACATATTTTCTCAAGCGCTGGTCGCAGGAACTCAAAAACTTTCCGGTTGTTTATATCGATGCTTGGCAACAAGATTACTCAGACGATCCTTTTCTAACAGTTATTGCTGGCATTATTAAGCAGCTTAGTGCGCAGGCAAATTTCGCTATTACTATTCCGAATAAAGCTGCGTCGATATTTAAAGCGGTTGCACCCGCCATTGCACAGGGGTTAACGAAAAAAATAACTGGTATCGATTTAAATGAGTTAAATACATTATTATTTTCAGATGATGAAGGTGGAGAAACTGAGAATGTAGAATCTAGCAAACAAAATAGCTCAGCTTTTTCACCCGCAGTTAAAGCTCTTGCTCAGAACCTTATTAAAGAGCATGAAGCGAAAAGTAAAAGCATCGAGGTAATAAAGTCTAAGCTAGCAGATTGGGTCAGTAAATTTGAGCAGCAGGAAGGTAAAGAATTACCTATTTTTGTCTTTATCGATGAGTTAGATCGTTGTCGCCCAAGTTATGCTGTGGAAATGCTCGAAACTATAAAGCATATATTTGATGTTAAAGGTATCGTATTTGTTGTGGCAACAGATACTGAGCAACTCCAACATACAATTAAGTCAGTTTATGGAGAAGGGTTTGATGCTAAGGTATATTTAGGTCGATTTTTTAACAGCCGCTATAGTTTAAAACGACCTGCACTAAGTGATTTTTTAAATGTGCATGCTGACAGAACAAAGTTTGATCCAGAATATCTCAAGAGCAGAAATATTCAAATCTTGCCTCAGACTGAAAAAGCTGAAACTGCGTTCGCTAATATTTCAGTTGTATTAGATGCTTTTCAAGTATCTGCGAGAGCTGCGATTCAAATTACGGAGCGTATTACAGCAATTATTGCTAATTTACCAAGCGGCAAAAAAGTTGATATTCTTGTTTTAGCTACTTTGTTCTGTATCTATGAAAAAGATCATCCATTGTACGAAGAGATCATAAGTGGACGATTTAAACGAGAAGGGAAAAATGACAAAGGTGAGCCTAGAAAAATTAGTCTAAGTGAGTTCCTAGAGGGACAAATTTTAGATATTTATGCTTCTACTGAACTTTTATATTTTATAGACCCTGAAATTTACACTACTAGATTCTATATTAGCAATATGACCTATCAAAGAAATGATTACTGTAAGGGAAACTACCCAGTATTATTATCTGAGTTTATAGAAAAGATTTTTTGTAAAATTTTTAATGGCTTTGAAAGTGATTTTGACTTCTTATATGCGGGTTTTGAAGACAGAATTTCTGAATTAGAAAAAGCTGAAAGGGAATTAGCTAACATTCTTTCTGGAATTTCTCAAAAAGTAACAATCCCCTGGGTAAACTATATTTATATCAAAGACAAATATGATCAAATTACTAAAGAACATTATCGTGATTTTGTAGAGCTATCTTCGCCGTTAGATTATATGGGAGATAGTTAATAAGCATGATAATTGACAATCTCTGTGTAGCGCAGCGCCTCTGTGCCCTCAGTGGTAAAAATCACCCCCTACACATCTTTACCCCATCTCCCGCATGTTTAAGCGCTATGATCTGGCCTTGGCTGTTGTGGGCCATGGCGAGCATGTCGCCTTTCATTATATTGCTCTCTATAGCGTGTTTGGTTTTTAAGTTATTCAATAGCGAGTCTTTTATTTGAATGAGTACTTCGCTGTGGCAGCTGGCGATGTACCAGTCGTTATCCACTTTTACTAATTGCCCGTATTCTATATAGCGTTGTTGGTGTAGGCGCAGGTCGGCGGCGAGTTTGTCATCGAGTTGTTGTTTTTGGCGGGTTATCTCACTTGAATAACTGCCCGCATTATCTACTTGGTGTACTTCTATAAAGTGGTAACTGCTTTGCTGTACGGCAAAGGTGTTGTTAAGTGTGTGTTGTTGTTCTGTGTTGTTATCTGTGGTATTAAACACGGTAAAGCCCAGTACTACTAAAGCGCAGGCGAGGCCGGTCATTTGCAGGGGTAATAAAAATCGAGTCGGCTTTTTATTAGCTTTTTGATTCGGCATTTGCGTAAATAATGCCTGTTGTTCTGGCGTCAGTGTGTGGCGTTTTTTACGCTCACTAAAATGCTGGTTAAGTTGCTGCTCAAACTGTTCGTTATGCTTGTTCATGGTAGCCTCCTAATAATGTTTTTAAGTTTTGTTTTGCATAACGTAGCCGCGTTTTTACGGTTTCATGATTGCTTTGGGTGATCTGTTGTATGTCTTCAAGCGAAAAGCCTTCTTGCTGTAAGCTGAGCGCTTCGCGTTGTACAAAGCTTAGTTGCATTAAAGCGTGGTTAAAGACTTCGTAATCAAAGCTTTGCTGAGTATTAGGTGCTGCAATTGCAGTATCGTCTTCTAATTCTACAAAACGCTGTTGTTTGCGAAACTCATCGATTAACGCATTACGGGCAAGGCGGAACAACCAGGCTTTCGGGTTGTCTTGCGGTTGATAATAATGGCGTTTTTCCATCACTTTTAACCATGTTTGTTGGCTTATATCAAAGGCGAGTTGCTCATTACTTTGCGTGACTAAGTAATGATATAAATCGTTGCCAAACAAAGTAACGAGTTTAGTTAAGTGGCGATTGTCGCCACTTTTTGCGTAGTCAGCCAAGTAGTCGTTACTGGGCTGACTAATAAACCATGACTTTAAGCTTGTAAGCATAGGCACCCTTATCCGTTAATGAGCTTTTATTGCGTTTGGTCTAACTTAAAATCAAGTTGTACACTTTGCCCAGTTTGCATTTGTGCTACGCCATCAATCACTTTTGGGCGGTATTTCCAGCGTTTAATTGCCCGTAGTGCTTCACGGTCGAAAATGCGTTTTGGTTCTGCGTCAGTAACTTGTGCATCTATTACTTCACCGGTTTGAGATACATTAAAGCTTAATTGTACCCAGCCTTCAATGCCTTCTCGTGCGGCAATGGGCGGGTATTTAGGATTTATACGTACTATGGGGGTCGCATCACCGGTTGGTCGCTGTAAGTTAGCTTTTATATCGCCACCTATTTTATCAATACTTATATCTGGCGTTATTGCGGTTGTTACTATATTAGTATCAGTACTTGGCGGTGTACGCGGCGGCACTTTAGGCGGCGTTTGCATTTTAGGTGGCGGCGGCAAGGTTTGCTTGTGCTGCACTTTAGAATCTTCTGGTGCTTGGAATATTTCTACAATGATGCCGTCATCAATAAAGCTTGGCGCGCGTTGCTCGCCACTAATTAAGTACTGCATAAATGCAAATGCCGCAAAGGTCATGGCTGCACCGCCAACAATGGCCGTTGATGTTTTTAAAGCATGATTAGTGTGTGGTAAAGCTACTGTTTGCATAAGCAAATCCTCGATAAGTTAAGTGGTATTCATCACTAAAACGTGCGCTAGATTAAAAAGGGGTGAAATATTTTTAAAAAGTTTCGTGTTTGCTTATGGGCATTGGTTACAATGGCGGCTGTGAATTTTGGTTTTTATTTTATTAGGCAGTTATGCAACTTATTCAAATTGATAAAGCTCGTTATCGTAAGCATTTAAACCGCGTTATTATCGGCTGCGGCTTGGCGTTGGCTATTGGCAGTTTAGCAATCTCACAACTACTAATCGCGTTATTCCCTGATGAAAGTGGCAGTCATTTTCATTGGAATTTAATAGGTGTAGTTATTACTAGCCTAACAATTGGCTGGGCGCTGAATAAATACCGCACACATGAATATATGACCGAAGTGGTGTATGTGTGGGATCTCAAACAAGCATTGAATAAAATCACCCGAAAAATGGCAAAATTAAAAGCGGCGGGGCGAGAGGGAAATCCTCAAGCATTGTTAGCAATTCATTATAGTTATGCTGGCTCGCGGTTATTATGGCAACTAGACGATAACACTATCACCATGGATGAATTAGCTATTAAGCAAGCTGAGCTTGACAGTGTGGCGGCTAAGTTTAATGTGACGTTAAACGTTGATGATTATGATGATGTTATTTTGAAGCAATTTTAGTTGCCTTTTTGTTTCTAAAATGTGTAAAGTAGCGTTCGCTTTATAATAAAAAACTTAAAAGGAACTTTAATGACATTAAACAAGCTTTGCCTAGGTGCTTTGCTAACGATTTGTACTTTTTCATCTAATGCAAACGATGTTAATTTTTCAATCGGTGGCGGCTACCCTTACTTTGTTATACCAGAGGTATCATTATCAGCAGCACAAGGTACACAGCGCTGGTATGCTAACTATAAAATAGGCTTAGATGATGGTTTTTCTGTCGGGTTTGAACATGCGCTAACGAGCGATAAAAAGCATGCTTTAGGCTTAGTTGTTGGCGCCATTGGTGCACAAGATGATGGTCGTGAGTGTTCGGATACTGATGATAAAGACATTGGTGAGACATTTGGTAATATTTTTGGCTGTGCACTATCAGGTATGTTTGATACAGAAACGACCAACGGTGTAGGCGTGAGTTATAGTTACCTTTTTAGTGGTTTAAATGAAGGCGGTTGGCGCGTTCGTTTTGAATTAGGCTACGGTGAAGGCAGCAACAGTAATGAAAAACGCGCTGATGGTGGCGTGAGTATTAGTTACGAATTTTAATAATTGCATTAGCTTATATAGGCTTTAGTGATAAATTAAAGCCTACCTCTACCTTGTAATACATAGTGAGTCATCTGATGTAACTGGTTATTTAATTCCTCTTACTAGCACCGCAAATTCCAACCCTGCTTGGTAAATACTACCTGAAAATAGACAACCCACTTGATGGTCGAGCCAGACTTATACCTCTATGCAGCTGTGATTAGTTAGCTGTAAAATCACATTTCATTCAGTTAAATGTAAACGCAGTGGGTGGTGTTTACGTATCACGATGATCAATGCTTAATGATGTTAGATAGGAATCATATGAATAAAATTAACCACAGAAAACTATTAAACAGTAAATGGACGGCCGTTTCACCCGTCAATAAAGAAAAGCATTTTATGATTACCGATATGGAGTTTGATGAAGAGGGCGTTGTTATCAGCTGTGTTATTGAAGCGGTGATGTCAAAGCGTTCGATGGAAATAAATTGGCATGATTTAAAAGATCAACAGCGCTGGTTACAAGGTTGGAAGTAACCTTGGTATGCAGGTTTTAATTTTATTGGTATCTTATGAATGCATGTTGATGCTAGTGGATGAAATTTAATCATGAAAAAAATACTGATCGTTTGTTTAGGTAATATTTGCCGCTCACCGACTGCGGAGGCGGTGTTAAAGGCTAAAGCATTACAGCGTGGATCACAGTTTGAAATTGACTCAGCAGGTACCGCAGGCTACCACATTGGTAATCCTCCAGATAAACGCTCGCAAGCGGCGGCACTTAAACGTGGCTATAGCTTTGAGGGGATACGTTCACGACAAGTTAACGCTCATGACTTTGAGTACTTTGATTTGATCCTCGCTGCAGATAAAGCCAATTTAGCTGATCTAACTGCACTTTGTCCGGCGCATTTGCAGTATAAGCTGTCGTTATTTTTAGCTTATGGAACCTGCGTTGATGAGATCCCCGACCCTTATTATGGTGGCGAAAATGGTTTTGAACAGGTACTTGATTTAATCGAGGATGCCAGTGACAAAATACTCGATACCTTACAAAAATAGCCCAGTCATGCTGGGCTTAAAACGTGTTTATAAACAGTATTACAAACACTGATGTTATTAGTAATTACGTGTATTTACCTGCCAATTTTAAAGTCTAGCTGCACTTGAGCTTTTGCAACCACTGCTTTTCCGTCTTCAAACTTAGGGGCATAACGCCACTTTTCCATTGCTTTAATAGCTTCTTGTTCAAATGCTTCACCACCTTCAGATTTAATGATGGTGATATTTTTTACAAAGCCAGCGGTGTTAACGTCAAACTCCATTTGCACTGAACCATCTTGCCTAAACCTTGCTTTACTATCTGGGTAGTTAGGTTCTTGACGATAAAGTGGGGTTTGTTGCTGGTTTTCTTGCCACGGCACCATTTTAGCTATAGCTAAACAATGTTTGGTCGCTTCGTCACTTTTACCTGTTTTTTCATAAAGGTGAACTAATTTAGAGTGAGCGCTAAGCTCTGTTTCATGATCGAAGCTAAGCGCATCATCAAATACACTTACAACTCGATTTAAACGCTCAATCGCTTTAGAATATTGTCTTTTACCTTCTGCAAAAGCGGCAACTAAAAAGTCAGCTTTGATCCGCTCTACTGAGTTCTCAGGTAAGTTTTGGCTGTAAAACTCGTCTGCCTCAAGTAGGTAACGTTTGGCTTGGTTGTATTTCTTCCCTTGAAAGCCATACGCTAATCCTTGTGCAGCAGCCAGTTTCATATCTGCTACTAATTTTGGGACTTTTTGGACTGCAGCGATTTCAATAACTTGTTTGTATAGGGCGTCGGCTCTATTTACCGAATCAGTATTGGTTGCCATACCAAGCAATGCATCGATGAGTTCAATGCTACTTGTTGGATGATTAGCCGCTAAAATAGTGTAAGCCTGCTCAAACAAGGTAAAACGTTTTTGTTTGTTTTCTGCAGGGTATTGATGAAGCTCATTAGCATAGTTTATGGCTAAATTTGCAGTGTTATCTGATTTATCTCCATAGATTTGCTTACCTAGCAAATAGGCTTGTTCAGCTTTATCTTCTGCGCCTTTGCCTTGTTGCTGTGCATTAAGGTATTGCTGGTAAACTATTTTAAATTGACTATGTATAGATTCATCGGCGTGACTATAACCAGAATAGGTGATGGCAAGACAAAGTAGTAAAGAGGATGCTTTCATAATGTTCCTTATTATTATGTTTAATTAAATTCTACCAAATAGGTACAACTATGTCATTGATTTAGAGTATCGGGTAAGAATTTTGTTTTTGGTGGGGTGGAATTGTCGATTTAGCGCAGGGCAATGCTTGAATTGCGAGTAACTGCCTCAATATAGTTATTACTCATTGCGGTGTTGTATTATTTTCAATGCAGTTTATTTTTGTGATATTATCACGTTTGCATTATCGCATTACTTTTTAATTTTGGATTTGTCGTGGCGCAAGTAAGAGCTAGAGTCCAGCTAAATGTTGGCAAAAACAGTGATATACCCGCAGAAATCGTGTCATTTAGCGATTTAAAAGATGGCCAAGAGCATGTTGCTTTGGTGTTTAATCGTGCTGATAGCGAGCAGTCTGTGCCGCTTATTCGTATGCATTCTGAATGTTTAACCGGTGATGTATTTCATTCATCACGGTGTGATTGTGGTGAACAACTCAACGAATGTATTGAAATGATGCATCAACAAGGTGGTATTTTACTTTATTTACGCCAAGAAGGGCGTGGTATTGGTTTATACAATAAAATTGACGCCTATGTATTGCAATCACAAGGTATGAATACCTATGAAGCAAATAATCATTTGGGCTTTGCTGATGACTTACGTGACTTTTCTGACGCGGTATTAATGCTAGAAGCGATGGGGTTGGCTCACGTAAAGCTGATGACCAATAATCCTAAAAAGCTTAATGCCTTGAAAGATGCAGGTATTGAAGTTGAATCAGTGGTTGGCACGCATGCACACATTAAAGCTGGTTTAGCGGGCAATAAAGCATACCTAGAGACGAAAATTAAGCATGGTGCGCATATGTTAGATATAAAGAAGATTAAAAAACCGTAATTTTAAGCTGTCGTCTATGTAATCCCATCCAACGCCGAGTTATACTCGGCGTGTTTTGTTGTTAATTTAAGAGCAAGTATGTCAATTGAATTACGAGTATTTAAGGCCGATGCAGGGCTGAAATGGTTTAAAGCAGGCTGGCTTATTTTTAAAACTCAGCCTTTTACCTTTATTTTTATGCACTTATTTATAGGTATTATTGGTTTACTATCGCTATTTTTACCTTTTTTACAAATTATAGCAGCCATTGCCACGCCATTTTTAACTGCGGGGTTTTATCAAGCGGTGATCACCAAACAGCAAGGCGGCAAAATTATGTTGGCCGATATCCTAAAACCGTTTACCGCCAAAGGTAATCGCATGGGGCTGCTTCGTTTAGCGCTTTATCAAATGGCGGCCGGTGTATTGATGGCTTTGTTAGCTGCTGGCTTATTTGCTGAAGCTGTTGAGATTATGAGTAATCCGAATGTCGATCCTAACATTGCCTTGCAGCAAGTAATTGATAGCATCTCGATGGCAAATTTGGCGCTGTTTTTAATTGCGTTATCGGTGTATTTAACGGCTTTTTCTTATGCAGTGCCGTTGGTTTATTTTAATCAACAAAAACGTATTTTTGAGGTGCTAAAAAGCTCACTTATGGTGTTTTACCACAACATGGCACCATTGAGTGTATATGGGGCAATTACTGCAGGCTTGATGATGCTTTCAATGTTTTTATCATTCTTGCCGCTGTTGGTTTTAATGCCAATTTGCTACATTAGCTTTTTTGTTTCTTATCAAGCTATTTTTATGCCGATCGTACCGCCTGCAGAGGCAGAGCCTGTTGCGCCGCAGCATAATGATCAAAGCGGTCGTTTTGACGCATAATGGCTGAAGAAATGGATGAAGCATTACAAAAGAAGTTAAAAAATTATGTACTTTGGTTACTCGGGCGCCAAGAATATTCGCGTCGAGAGTTAACCCAAAAATTACAGCAAAAAGAGGCGACGCCTGAATTTATCGAAGCTTTATTAGATTGGTGTGAAGAGCACAATTTTATAAATGAGCAGCGTTATGTTGAAGGTTTTGTACGTCGCCACATTGCTAAAAAACATGGCTTAAAACGTATTCAAAGCGAAGCCATGGGCAAAAGGATTGACCGAGCACTGTTAGAAAGTGTGATTGAATCATTCGAAATTGATTGGTTTGGGTTAGCGCAGGATGCGTATTTAAAGAAGTATTCAAATTCACAGGACGACTTCGATCACAAAGAAAAAGCTAAGCGCGTGCGCTACTTAATGTATCGAGGGTTCAGTTACGAACAAATAGATTTTGCAATGCAAGCACAGTAAAAATGGGTGAGACGTTCACATGCAGCACATGACTACCGCACAGATCAGGCAACAGTTTTTAGATTTTTTTGCCTCTAAACAACACCAAATTGTTCCATCAAGCTCGCTTATTCCGGGTAACGATGCGACGTTATTATTTAATAACGCCGGCATGGTGCAATTTAAAGATGTATTTTTAGGCGCCGAAAGCCGCCCTTATAACCGCGCAACTAGCTCACAACGTTGTGTGCGTGCCGGTGGTAAGCATAATGATTTAGAAAATGTAGGCTACACAGCACGCCACCATACATTTTTCGAAATGTTAGGTAACTTCAGCTTTGGTGATTACTTTAAGCAAGACGCGATTAAGTTTGCGTGGGAGTTTTTGACTGACGTTGTAAAACTGCCGAAAGAAAAACTGCTCGTTACTATCTATCATGATGATGAAGAAGCATTTGGTTATTGGGCTAACGAAATTGGTTTGCCTGAAGATCGCATTATTCGTATTGCTACTTCAGATAATTTCTGGTCAATGGGTGATACTGGCCCGTGTGGTCCATGTTCTGAAATTTTTTATGATCATGGCGAACAGATTTGGGGCGGACCTCCTGGCTCACCTGAAGAAGATGGCGACCGTTTCATTGAAATTTGGAACCTGGTATTTATGCAGTATAACCGTCAAAGCGACGGTACGATGGAGCCGCTTCCTAAGCAGTCTGTTGATACAGGTATGGGTCTTGAGCGCATTGCTGCAATTTTACAAGGCGTGCATTCAAACTACGAAATCGATTTATTCCAAGGCTTAATTAAAGCTGCTGCAGAAGTTACCAATGCACAAGATATGGATGATAAATCACTGCGCGTAGTGGCGGATCATATTCGTTCATGTGCGTTTTTAATTTCTGATGGGGTTATGCCATCAAACGAAGGCCGTGGTTATGTACTGCGCCGTATCATTCGTCGTGCAGTTCGCCATGGTAACAAGCTTGGCGCACAAGGTTCGTTCTTCTATAAGTTAGTTGCTGCGCTAATCGAACAAATGGGTCAAGCGTATCCAGAGCTTGCAAAACAGCAAGAAATCATCGAAAAAGTACTGCGTATTGAAGAAGAGCAGTTTGGCAAAACTCTTGAGCGTGGTTTAGCTATTTTAGAAGAAAGCCTGACTGATTTAACTGGCGATGTGATCCCAGGTGAATTGGTATTCAAATTATATGACACCTATGGTTTCCCTGCCGATTTAACCGCAGATGTAGCGCGTGAGCGCTTTATGACGATTGATGAGCAAGGCTTCCAAGAGTGCATGGCTGTACAGCGTAAAACTGCACAACAAGCTGGTAAATTTGGTGCTGACTATAACCAGCAATTAAAGTCTGACAAACACACTGACTTTAAAGGCTATGACGCAACGCACTATAGTGGCACTGTGATTGAAATGTTCGCGCAAGGTGAAGCTGTATCAGTACTTGAAGATGGCCAACAAGGCATTGTGGTACTAGATCGCACACCGTTTTACGCTGAATCTGGTGGCCAAGTTGGCGACACCGGCACATTAACGGTAGCTGGCGGTGAGTTTACAGTAACTAATACTACTAAACTTGGTAATGCATTCGCGCATCACGGAACAGTGATGGGGCGTATTGGTGTGAATGATAAAGTTGACGCTAACATTGATGATAAGCGCCGTGATCGTGTTAAAAAGAATCATACAGCGACGCATATTTTACATGAAGCACTACGTCAGTTATTGGGCGATCATGTGTCGCAAAAAGGTTCGCTCGTAGACCCTGAACGTTTACGTTTTGACTTCTCGCATTTTGAAGCAGTCACGAAAGCTGAACTACGTGAAATTGAGCGAGTTGTGAATGACGAGATCCGTCGTAACTTTGCACTAAATACTGAGCTGATGGCAATCGATGCCGCCAAAGAAAAAGGCGCAATGGCGTTATTTGGTGAGAAGTACGATGATGAAGTTCGCGTAGTGACTATTGGTGATTACTCTATAGAACTGTGTGGTGGTACTCACGTAAATCGTGCTGGTGATATCGGTTTATTCAAAATAGTTTCTGAGAGCGGTATTGCTGCCGGTGTGCGCCGTATTGAAGCGGTAACAGGTGCTGATGCAATTGCTTATGTAAGTGAGCAAGAGCAACACCTAAACGACGTAGCGGCTCTTGTTAAAGGCGACAGCGCATCAGTACTTGAAAAAGTAACTGCCTTGCTTGAAAAGTCGAAAGGGCTTGAAAAACAAATAGCACAGCTAAGCGACAAGCTAGCCAGTGCTGCGGGTGCATCATTAATTGATTCAATTGTTGAAATTAACGGTGTTAAATTACTTGTGGCAAACGTTGAAGGCACTGAATCAAAAGCCTTACGCGGCATGGTTGATGACCTTAAAAACAAGATTGGCTCAGGTGTTATTGCACTTGGTGTTGCTGATGGCGACAAAGTAAGCTTAATTGCTGGTGTGACTAAAGACTTAACTGGCAAAGTGAAAGCCGGTGAGCTGGTAAATCACATGGCATCACAAGTTGGTGGTAAAGGCGGCGGTCGTCCTGATATGGCGCAAGCTGGTGGCTCTGAGCCGCAAAACTTAACTGCAGCACTTGATAGCGTAACCGCTTGGTTAACTGAGCGTACTTAATAGCTCAGTACGTAAAGTTGATTTAACACTTTAGGAGGCTCAATTGAGTCTCTTAAGGTGTTTACTCTAAATCTGCTTTAACAGCTAAGCCACGTCCTAAATTTATAGCTAAAACGGCATACCTTACTAAATACACACTACCGCATTTTTTATTGCCACTGGATTTACCTTAATTACGAAAAAACTCGGAACTATCCCCATAAACTCTCCACAGCGATGATAAAACTAATTTTTATTGAAACTTTTTCTCGATAACTGCGTCCAAATAGTTAAGATTAATCATAACTTTGAAAAAATAGGCTATGCTTATATCGACTACCGTTATAGTGCACAGAAAAGATTTTAGTAACTACTTGAAGTATTAAATGACAGCCACCATTATATTAACAGTAAAGAAATTTCTGTTGGTTGCTCAGTTACTAAAGTCGCCATTGAGGCAGTGACTATGAAATCATATCCTAGTGTAGTAAGTTTGTTTTTATAGATTAACGTAAACACGTATCAAGATCTGATATTAAAATATTAGTTTGAATAGATGAAACATACTTAGAATTGGCAATAGGCGCATTATAAAGAGTTTTTTTAACAGAAAATGAATCGATTTAGAGTTTTTACTTACTATTAAGGCTTATTTTCTTTAATATACAGACGCGGAATCTTTTAATTTATTGGAATACGGGAGCAAGAGAATGCTAATACTAACTCGTCGAGTAGGTGAAACCCTAATGATTGGTGACGAAGTAACTGTCACTGTACTAGGTGTTAAAGGAAATCAAGTACGTATTGGTGTTAATGCACCTAAAGACGTTTCGGTACACCGTGAAGAAATTTACATGCGTATTCAAGCTGAAAAGTCTAACCCGAATCCGGGCAATGCTTAATCAATTTAATTGATATGAAAGAGCCACTATTTAGTGGCTCTTTTTTTTATGTATTCAATAATCTCATCACTCAGTACGCTGTTTGAAACGTACTGCATGCCGCGACGACTTTTTAAAATAATACCGCGAACAGTAAAAATTACTTCATCAATATCTTGCCATGCTAGCTGATAGCTTTTATGTGGGTTTTCGCTTTTAAAACCGCTTTCATCAATAGTTAACGTTGCCTCAGAGCCTGATGCTCGACTAAGCATTTGCCGCGTTACCCACCAAGGCCTGCGATAATAAAAAGCAACACATTCAAGTACTGCGGCCATGATCAAGAAATTTCCTAAATAGTGTTTTTCTAACCAATAAATAGCTGTAAGTCCTAAACTAACCAATAATACTAAAAAAACATATTTCGGCTTTGCTTGTGCGCTGTAAGGCAGAGACTCATCAAAACATTCGTAAAAGTAGGGTTTATCTAATGTATAAGTGGTGCTAAATGACATGATTAATAAATTCAGGATTACTGTGCGGTTATTTTAGCAAGCTTAGTCGCAAAAAGCCGTTCTTTTAACTGTTCATTTGTTTGTTACTATGAGAGCTTAAGATCTATTTGCGTGATAGGGGATGGTGATGTTTAGTTTAATTGGTTTGACTTGGGCGCTGTCCAGTAATGCGTTTTTGGTGATGGGGGATATGCCATATACTCCAATTGATGAAATGAATTTAGCGCCAATAGGAGCTTTGGGTAAAAAAATAAAAACGACTGAGCATGCTTTTTTGATCCATGTTGGCGATATGAAATCCGGTTCTGAGCCTTGCACCAATGAGTTGCTTGAGAAGCATAAACAGTTACTTACCTCTTTAACTACGCAGCCATTTATTTACACCCCCGGTGACAATGAATGGACTGATTGCGACCGCAAAAATTTAACTCCTCGTTATGATGAATTAGAGCGCTTGGTATTTTTAAAAACCTTGATGTTTGATGATAAATACCTTGAAAAAGCCAATACCTTAGTTGATTTTCAGCAACAGCCTAGCATGCACGAAAATGCGCGTTGGCGGTTCGCTGATGTAGAGTTTATAACGCTGCATATTGCAGGCACCCACAATGGCCGTCGAGAGGTGCTAAAAAGTGATAAACAACTTGCTTATCAACAAGCTGATACAAGAGACGGCAACAACCTTAACTGGTTAGCGCAAGCAAACTCAGCAGCCAAAGGTTATGTGATTGCTTTTCAGGCGGATATTTACACCCATCAAACAGCACAACCAGCATGCAGTAAAACTCAGCCAGAACAGTGTGATGGTTTTAAAGTGTATCGCGATGCTTTGGCGGAATTTGTAAACACAGTAAAAAAGCCGGTATTAGTGATCCACGGTGATACAGGCCCTTATTGTCAGCAACCATTATCACAAAATTTAACGCGACTTAATGTACCCGGTGATTTTATGTTTAGTGACATTGCCAAAGTAAGTCTGGTGCAACAAGATACAGATGTAACTTGGCAGATCAGTAGCTTAAAAAGTGGTAAATCACTTAAGCGGATCTGCCGTTAATGTTCGGCTAAGCCGGCATCGGTCATCAGGTTTTCAAGTTCGTCTTGCAGCTCAAAAAGCTCAGGCTCAATATAACTTAAATCACAATCGCCTTTTAACGCGGTTTCCAGTGCTTCAGCGAGTGCCTTGAGCTTGGGTACGCCAGTGTAACAACAAGCACCGTGAAATTTATGAATAATACTTAGCACATGTTCGCAATCTTGGCTGGCGGTTGCTTCTTCAAGTAGTCGCAGGGTTTCTGGCACACTGAGTAACAACATATTAAGCATTTCAAGCGCCAGTTCGTTTTTACCGCCGGCACGTTGCAGTGCTAATGGCCAATCCAGTGAAGAGCTTACAAAAGGAGGCTCAATAGCAACTAGCTCATTGCGGCTTTTGTCTCGTCGCAGCGGTGATTGTGGACTATGATCACTGATAATTTGTTTCAGCATATCTTCATCAATAGGTTTAGTTAAATACCCTTTAAAGCCATCGGTAATAAGTTGCTCTTTCTCGCCTGCTAAGGCGTGTGCTGTGACTGCAATAATAGGGGTATCTTCGTTTAAGGATGATTCTAGGATCAGTTTACAGGCGGTAATACCGTCCATAATTGGCATTTGAATATCCATAAAAATAATGTCGTATTTATGGCTTTTGCTCAAACTATAGGCTTGTGAGCCATTATGAGCGGTATCGATAGTTTCAATTTGCTCTTCTAATAAAGTACAAAGTAACTTTAAATTGGCATCATTATCATCAACGACTAATACTTTTAGCGGTAATAACTTTTCGTCATTTTCTTCAATATTGTGTACGGGATGATCGAGTCGATAAGGTGCTGCAAGCACTTCACAGAGCTTGCGGTGGTTCAGCGGTTTACTTAAACACGCATCTGCACCACAGCCAATATATGCTTCGCGCATATTATGCGATACCGAATTAAGCATTAAATACAGGTAGTCAGTCGATTCACGGACTGCTTTGATATAGCTTTTTAAGCGTTGCATTTCGTCAACTGCGGCAACATGACCAATAATACAAATATCGTAATTAAACTCTTTGTTTAACTCTTGTAAAAAGGTTTCTTGGTCAAAGCACGCAGTAACCCTTGTTTGCCACTCGGTGAGTAAAGAGAGCACCGCATTATGGGTATGTTCATGCGGTTCTAGGTATAAAATACGTTTATTTGCAAGAGATCTACTTGGTAAGTCGCTGTTATAAATATGGCTTGGAAGCCTAAATACACCATTAAAAGTAAAGCAGGTGCCGTTACCAGGTGCTGAGTTTAAGGTAATGCGGCCACCCATGGTTTCAACTATGTGCTTGGTAATAATTAAGCCAAGGCCTGTGCCACCAAATTTACGGGTAATGCTTGAATCAGCTTGGCCAAAAGGAGTGAACAAGGCATCTTGTTTATCCATTGGAATGCCAACGCCTGTATCGGTTACCGACACTAATACTGAGGTCCGTTCTTCATCAAGTAAACGATGGCCAACATCAATTTTAATTGAGCCTTTTTCAGTAAACTTAATTGCATTACTAATCAAGTTGATCAGAATTTGTTTAAAGCGGGTCGGATCACCAGTAATGTTATCAGGCACCAGTGAGTTGATATAAATCGATAGCTCTAATTGTTTTTCATGCGCACTGGGGGCCAGTAGCGTAAGTACTTCGTTTATTGTGTCACGTAGTTGAAATTGAATGGACTCAAGTTCCATGGCGCCTGCTTCAAGCTTCGAAAAATCTAAAATATCGCTGATGATAGTCATTAAACTATTGGCTGAGAGTTCGATGGTATCGAGGTAATCTTTTTGATGTTTATTAAGCGGTGTTTTATGTAATTGACGAGTAAAGCCAATTACACCATTGAGTGGTGTGCGCAGTTCGTGACTCATTTTCGCTAAAAAGTCCGATTTTACGCGGTTGGCGTCTTGGGCATCGGTTTTAGCAATACTGAGCTGAATATTCTGTGTTTCGTATAATTCTAACGACTCGCGCAAGTCACTGGTCGCCTGATCGATGTGCTTTTGCATTTCATCTTTTTGCATCACCATAGTATCAGAAATGGTGTTTAGCCCTTGGCGTAATAATTCAAACTCGCCCATCATCGGAGCGGTTAGGCCGGTTTCTCTTTTCCCTTCGATTAATTTGTCGGTAGCCAGTACTAACTTATTTAATGGGGTCATAAACATATGGCTAAGCCTGATGGCTAAAATAGCCGCCAACACTAAGGCTAAAATAATGACAATACCGCTGACTAATAATGCCTGTTGCTGACCAATAATCGCTTGGTCTTTGTTGAGCTGAATAACCACAGTGCCAAGGGATGTTTGAAACGTTGCATTATTCCACTGTGCGTCTGGCGTTGAGTGGTTGATGATCGGCGTAAAAAATGTAATTAGGTGGTCGCTGGGCACTACTTTGGTGTTTTTTCCTGCTTGCAAGTACTCACTGTGCAGTAGATCATCAAAGTCACGGTGATAGTTACTGGTTAATACCAGTTCATTATGCTCGTCAAAAATGGCGATGGTTTTAATTGCTGGTGAGTGTTTATTATGCGCATGGCTGATCAAACGGTTTAGTAGCTGTTTATTTTTTGCTAATAATGGCTGCTCAATGGCAATCGACAGTGGCTCTGAGATAGTCGCACCTTGCTGATATAAAATTTCATCAAGCTCAATGTAACGATTTATTGTAAAATAGCCGCCAAGTAGTAATCCGATAATCACTGTGGGAATAAGTGTTAGCGTTAAAACTGAGTCGCGCAAACCAAGTTTAGTCATAAGTGAACGTTGTTATCATTATTAGTTAGTTAAAGAGTATATACTTATAAGCTAGTAATCAATCACCCTCGTAGAATCAATATTTAAGGTGTTGCCCGATGGCGCAGTTTTTCCAAGCAAAAAAGAAAACCCTTTCTGGGCAGTCGTTAACTTTAGCCATTTCAGGAATGGATCATCAAGGTCGGGGGATTGCCAAGCATAATAATAAAGTGTGCTTTGTTAGCGGTGCACTGACAGGTGAAACGGTTAAGGCCAAACTAACCGAAGATAAAGCTCGTTATAGCGCGGCTAAAACGATAAAAGTTGAGCAGGCCAGTGAAGCACGGGTTAAACCGTTTTGCGAACATTATCAACAATGTGGTGGTTGCCAATTACAGCATTTGCGACTTGATCAACAATTAGTTGAAAAGCAAGTGGCGGTTAGCCAGCTGTTTTCAAAGTTTGCCAAGCTTGATGCAATGAACTGGCAAGCGCCGTTATTGAGCGAGCCGACGCACTACCGTCGCAGTGCGCGGTTAGCGGTGATGTTTGATAAAACCGCAAAAAAAATGCGGGTTGGTTATCGCGCGCAAGGTTCTAAACAAATTGTCAGTGTGCAGCAGTGTGCAGTACTGAGTGACGATTTTGCCGCAATTTTTACTGTTTTTGATCAGCTATTAAACCAATATGGCGAACTTCGCAGTGTTAGCCATATACAATTATGCCAAGCAGATGAGCAAAATTTTGTGGTGATCCGCCACACTAAAAGCATCAGTGATAAGCTAAAAGCAACTGTTGAGCAGCAGGGGCTTGACCATCAGTGGCAAATAATATGGCAAGGAGATACTCAGCAAATTAATCACAGCCATTTACCTATGCCGTTTTATAGCTTACCTGAACTTGGACTAAAATTTACGTTTGGGCTGGAAAACTTTATTCAAGTCAATGCGCAGGTAAATCAAGCTATGCTTTCTCAAGCGGTTGACTGGCTGAATTTAAAAGGGGACGAACAGGTACTAGACCTATTTTGTGGGATTGGTAACTTCGCTTTAGCGCTGGCAAACAACGCAAAAAGTGTAATTGGTGTTGAAGGAGTGGCTTCTGCGGTTGCAATGGCGGCGCAAAATGCGCAAACTAACCATATAGCCAATGCTCATTTTCATTGTTTTGATTTAACACAAACAATGCAGCAAGCTCCGTGGTTTAGTAAAGAGTTGAATGTATTAGTACTGGACCCTTCACGTATCGGTGCCTTAGCTATTTTAGAGCAACTGCCTCTGAAGCAATTTAAAACGATTTTATATGTATCTTGCGACCCTGTTACTTTAGCCCGTGACAGCGCAATTATTACGCAAGCTGCATTTTCACTTGAAAAAATAGGGCTAATGAATATGTTTCCACACACGGGGCATATCGAAACGATGGCGTTATTTCAACGGAGGTAGAGCGCATTATGGTAGCTACTCGGCAATCACACCAACACGACAAACCGGGTGATTTTAGCACACGACTTGGTTTACTTAACTTAACGCAAGAAAAGCGCGAACTATTAAGTAAAGCGAATACCCTTTGCGCTGAACTGCATAATCATCAGCAACAAAATATTGCCATGGAAATGGTCGAAATTTTGGTGGAAATGAATCTCGATGCAGACACCCTCGCTACCGCATATATTACGCCGAGTTTTTTGGCTAATCTAATCGACATCGATACAGTAAGCGATGTGATGGGGAGCCATGTGGCAACTCTGCTAACGGGTGTTGCACAAATGGCTACTATTAGCACTTTGGCTCATCAAGGTACTGGCACCGTTCAAGTTGATAATATACGCCGTATGTTATTGGCGATGGTTGAAGATGTGCGCGCTGTGGTTATTAAACTTGCTGAGCAGGTATGTCATTTACGAGAGGTTAAAAACGCCAACGAAGAAGAGCGGGTGATTGCTGCAAAAGAAACCGCTGATATCTTTGCGCCACTTGCTAACCGGTTAGGGATTGGGCAATTAAAGTGGGAGCTGGAAGATCTATCGTTTCGCTATTTGCACCCTGATGTGTATAAAAATATTGCCAAGCAATTGGATGATAAGCGCCTAGGTCGCGAAGCTTATATGGTAGACATGGTTGAGCAAGTTAAAACTAAACTGGCTCAAGCAGGTATTAAAGGCGAGGTATATGGTCGGCCAAAACATATCTACAGTATTTACAAAAAAATGGCGCAAAAGAATTACGAGTTTGACCAGTTATTTGATATTCGCGCCATGCGTATTGTGGTGGATGAATTGCAAGATTGTTACGGTGCGCTGGGGATCGTGCACACCAATTGGCGTCATCTAAATAAAGAATTTGATGATTATATTGCCACCCCTAAACAAAATGGTTATCAATCCATTCATACTGTGGTGTTTGGCCCCGAGGGCAAAACGGTTGAAATTCAAATTCGTACCCACGCGATGCACCAAGATGCTGAGCTCGGAGTCGCTGCGCACTGGATGTATAAAGAAGGGGCGTTACCTGGGCGTGGTTCTGGGTATGAGCAAAAAATTAGCTGGTTGCGTAAATTATTGCAATGGCAAGAAGAAGTGGTTGATGGCAGCGATTTAGCCGAAGAGCTAAAAAATCAAGTGGTCGAAGATCGGGTGTATATTTTTACCCCCCGTGGCGATATTTTTGATTTACCGCTGGGCGCAACACCACTGGATTTTGCTTATTATATTCACTCAAATGTCGGTCATCGTTGTATTGGTGCAAAAGTATTTGGCAAAATTGTGCCTTTTACCCATCAATTACACACCGGCGATCAGGTTGAAATTTTAACCCAAAAACAACCGAATCCTAGCCGCGATTGGTTAAATCCATCACTGGGATATATTAAATCATCCCGCGCGAGAGCGAAAATACACCACTGGTTTAAACAACTCGATCGCGATAAAAATCTCAGTGCTGGTAAAGAAATTCTAGATAACGAATTGCAAAAGCTCGATCTGACCTACAAAAACTTAGAGCCGGCTATTACTCGCTATAACTTTAAAGAGTTAGATGACTTAATGGTTGCGATTGGCGCCGGCGATGTGCGTTTAAATCAGTTGCTGAATTTTATCACTGATCGCTCTGATGACGAGCCCGTCATCCGCTTTAAGAACCCGACTAAAATCAGCGGTGATAAAAATGGTATCGTGGTTGATGGGGTTGGTAGTTTAATGAGCCATGTGGCTAAATGTTGCCGCCCAGTTCCTGGTGAGTCAATAATCGGTTATATCACGCAAGGGCGTGGCATAGGTGTGCATAGGACTGATTGTGATTCTTTTAATAATCTAAGAACACAACATCCTGAGCGTGTTATTGCGGTTAGTTGGTCAGACGAAATTAACGGCTCTTATGCTCTGTGTATTAAAATTGAAGCAAGTGACAGAGCTGGGCTTATACGTGATATTAGTTCGGTACTGGCCAATGAAAAAGTTAATGTGCTGAATATGAATATGGAAACCGTGGACGACCGCCAATTAGCGTTGTTTACCATGCAAGTGGAAGTACATGATTTATCAAGTACCAATCGATTACTATCAAAATTAGATCAAATCGAAGGCGTGCATGAAGCAAAACGTAGTCACTAGGAATGTAAATGAACCAGACAACTAATACCTCAACGAATACATTAACTGAGTTATTAGCCATTATGGCTAAATTACGTGACCCAGCAACAGGCTGCCCGTGGGATTTAAAGCAAGACTTTACATCCATCGTACCGCATACCTTAGAAGAAGCATACGAGGTAGCCGATTGCATTGAAAAAGGTGATTTCGGTGAGCTTAAAAATGAACTGGGTGATTTACTCTTTCAAGTGATTTTTTATGCGCAATTGGCACAAGAGCAAGGGTTATTTGATTTTAATGATGTAATGGCTGGGCTAAATAATAAGTTAGTGCGTCGCCATCCACATGTATTTGCCGATCAGCAAGGGCTGACTGAACAACAACTCAGTGAGCAGTGGCAAACCATAAAAGCACAGGAGCGGGCAGCAAAAGCTGAACCGCAGAGCAACACATTATGGCAAGATATACCTGCAAATCTGCCTAGTTTGAGTAAAGCCAAAAAAATTCAGCAGCGGGTTGCAGGATTAGGCTTTGATTGGCCTAGTTATCATGGTGCATTAGATAAAGTGGCTGAAGAAGTTGATGAAGTAAAAGAAGCGTTAGCCGTTGATCCATTTTCAGCACACAGCGCAGAAGAAATCGGCGATTTATTGTTTGCTACAGTTAATGTAGCACGGCATATTAAACGTGACCCAGAGCAATTATTACGTAGCGCCAACGATAAGTTTTCAGCGCGATTTGAAAAAGTACAAGCCTATTTATGTGAGCGTGGGCAATCGCTTGATACAGCAACCCTTGCTGAAATGGATGCCGCATGGGATGCGATAAAAAAGCAGCAGTAAATAATGCGAAACGCTGAGTGCGTTTTTTGTGCAGAGAATTACTAACTTTCGCTGGATTGATGGCAGTGCCTTTGCTATAATTTCGCCCCGTCTTGATTCTATATTTTTCCTTTTAATTCCTGATATTCTAGGGTTCGCATGAGTACAAAATTTATCTTCGTTACCGGCGGGGTTGTTTCCTCGTTGGGTAAAGGTATTGCAGCAGCATCGTTGGCAGCTATTTTAGAGGCCCGTGGTTTAAATGTTACCATTTTAAAGCTGGATCCTTATATCAACGTTGACCCAGGCACAATGAGCCCAATTCAACATGGTGAAGTATTTGTCACCGAAGACGGCGCTGAAACCGATCTTGATTTAGGTCACTATGAACGTTTCATCCGTACCAAAATGACAAGCCGTAACAACTTCACACAAGGTCGTGTATATGAAGATGTGCTGCGTCGTGAGCGTCGTGGTGAGTACCTTGGTGCAACAATTCAGGTTATTCCACATATTACCAACGATATTAAGCAACGTGTTTATGACGGTGCTGAAGGCCATGATGTGGCACTCGTTGAAATTGGTGGAACGGTTGGTGATATTGAGTCACAACCATTCTTAGAAGCAATTCGTCAGCTTGGCACAGAGATTGGCCGTGAGCGCGCATTGTTTATTCACTTAACGTTAGTGCCATTCTTAGGCCCTGCGGGTGAAGTGAAAACCAAACCAACACAGCATTCTGTTAAAGAGTTACGCTCGATTGGTATTCAACCAGATATTCTTATCTGTCGTTCAGATCGTAAATTACCAAATAACGAACGTGCAAAGATTGCTCTTTTCACTAACGTTGAAGAAAAAGCGGTTATTTCATTACCAGATGTAGACAGCATTTATAAAATTCCTGCGCTATTAAAATCGCAAGAGCTTGATAACTTTGTATGTCGTCGCTTCCATCTTGATTGCCCTGAAGCTGATTTAGTTGAGTGGGAACAAGTGTTATACCAAGAGTCAAACCCAACGGGTGAAGTGACTATAGGTATGGTTGGTAAATACATTGAACTACCTGATGCCTATAAATCTGTAAACGAAGCACTTAAACATGCAGGTCTTAAAAATCGTTTAACAGTAAACATTCAATATGTTGATTCACAAGATGTTGAAAGTAAAGGTACTGAGTTACTAGCTAACCTTGATGCTATTTTAGTTCCTGGTGGTTTTGGTGGGCGCGGTGTTGAAGGTAAAATTTTAGCGGCAAAATATGCCCGTGAAAATAAAGTACCTTACCTTGGTATCTGTTTAGGTATGCAAGTTGCGCTAATTGAGTATGCACGTAATGTTGCAGGCTTATTAGATGCAAACTCAACCGAGTTTAATGCTAACTCGTCAAGCCCTGTGGTTGGTTTGATCACTGAATGGTTAGATGCTGAAGGCAATATTGAAACACGTAGCGAAAAATCTGATTTAGGTGGCACTATGCGTTTAGGCGCACAAAAATGTCATTTAACACCAGGCTCAAAAGTACGTGAAGTATATGGTAGTGATGAGATTGTTGAACGTCATCGTCATCGTTACGAAGTAAACAATAATTTTGTTGAACAGCTTGAAAAAGCTGGCTTGAGTTTCACTGGTTTATCGGAAGATAAGAAGCTAGTTGAAATCATCGAGAATAAAGATCACCCGTGGTTTATTGCGGCTCAATTCCACCCGGAATTCACCTCAACACCGCGTGATGGTCATCCGCTATTTGAAGGGTTTGTTGCCGCTGCGCATATTCATCAAAAAGCGTCATCGTAATATGAATAAGCCGTGCACTATGCACGGCTTATTTGTTTTCAAAGTCGACGGCATTAAGGAAAATTAATAAAGTCGGAGTAGACTCACCATTTTGGGAAAAGAGGAATCAAGATGTCAAATATCGTAAAAGTGATCGGTCGCGAAATTATGGATTCGCGTGGTAACCCAACTGTAGAAGCTGATGTTCATTTAGCTGACGGTTCATGGGGCCGCGCTGCTGCACCATCAGGTGCATCAACAGGTACTCGCGAAGCACTAGAATTACGTGATGGTGATAAAGCACGTTACTTAGGTAAAGGTGTATTAAAAGCGGTTGGTTTTATTAATAATGAAATCGCGACAGCCTTAGCTGGCCAAAATGCACTAGAGCAAAGCACTGTTGACCAAGTAATGCTAGATTTAGATGGTACCGAAAATAAAGAAAAATTAGGTGCAAATGCAATCTTAGCAGTGTCATTAGCAACTGCAAAAGCTGCTGCACAATCTAAAAAAGTAGAGCTTTATGAGCACATTGCTGACTTAAACGGTACACCAGGTGTTTATTCTATGCCGTTACCAATGATGAACATCATCAATGGTGGTGAGCATGCTGATAACTCAGTTGATATTCAAGAATTCATGATCCAGCCAGTTGGCGCTGCCAACTTCCGTGAAGCGCTTCGCATGGGTGCAGAAATATTCCACAGCCTTGCCAAAGTACTTAAAGCTGATGGTCATTCAACCGCAGTGGGTGATGAAGGTGGTTTTGCACCAAACCTTGCCTCTAACGAAGCGGCACTTGCAGCAATTAAAGTTGCTGTTGCTAATGCAGGCTACGAGTTAGGCAAAGACATTACTCTAGCACTTGATTGTGCTGCGTCTGAGTTTTATGACAAAGAAGCAAATATCTACGACCTTAAAGGCGAAGGTAAAAAATTCACCTCAGAAGAGTTTAACTACTTCTTAAAAGATCTAACTGAACAGTACCCAATCGTGTCTATCGAAGATGGCCTTGATGAGTCTGATTGGGACGGCTTTGCACACCAAACAAAACTACTTGGCGATAAGATCCAATTAGTTGGTGACGATTTATTCGTGACAAACACTAAGATCTTAAAGCGTGGTATCGACAACGGTATTGCTAACTCAATCTTAATCAAGTTTAACCAAATTGGTTCACTAACTGAAACGTTAGCTGCAATCAAAATGGCTAAAGACGCTGGTTTCACTGCTGTTATTTCTCATCGCTCAGGCGAAACTGAAGATTCAACAATTGCTGATTTAGCAGTGGGTACTGCAGCTGGTCAAATCAAAACAGGTTCATTGAGCCGTTCTGATCGTGTAGCGAAGTACAACCAATTGCTACGTATTGAAGAGCAATTAGGCGCTAAAGCACCTTTTAATGGTCTTAAAGAAGTTAAAGGTCAGTAATTCTTTTATAAGAAGCTGATTTAAACTTTTGAAAAATCCTCGCAAATGCGGGGATTTTTATTTAAGTGCCTTGTAGGCGCGAGTTTATCTCGCGCATTTTTAGGCGTTAAAGCTGAAATTGCTGCTTCAAAATCTGCCCTGTAAAGCTGGTTTTTAAATAAAAACCTCGGGGTAGGGTTTTAATAATTTGCCCGTTTGGACCGATGGCATCGGTGACTATTCTGCTATTAGCTGCTTTTGGGCGAATTTGCATCGCATCCCCTAAATGCCCTGAGATCTCATCAACACGTCCCAGTGCTATCAGCTCCATTTGTTCTTCCCAGTCTCGCTGTAACTGCGCATCTTGCTCTGCTGAGGGTTGCCATAAAAAGCCACTACCAATGGTTCTATCAAATGGCACAATGTCGCGCTCGCCTAGTATGGGTAGCCACAAGACATGATTGAGTTTTTTACGCACATTACTTTGCTGCCATGTCATACCTGTGACATTCAATAACGGTGTCACAGACACAAAAGTGGTCTCTAATGGTTTGCCTTTATATGAGATTGGTAGCGTTTTAAGTTCAATCCCGAGCTCTTCAAAATCAGGGGTAGGTTTGGAACCTGCTGTAGCACCTAATGCATATTCAATCAATTGCCCCGTCCAGCCTTTCTCCTTTAATAAATGCTCAGGTGTTTTAAACTGATAATGACTTGCTAATTGGCCTAATGTCAGTCCTGCAATGTTGCTAACACGTTGCATTAATTCATTGATTGAATGTGGTTTTATCGGTTTCATAGCGAGTTATTTGGTTGTATAAATTCACTACTCATGATAGCAAAAGAGTTTAACCGTGGATATCTTTGCGTTTGGGTGTTTTTTGTCCAGTGATAGTTCGCTGTGTTTTTAGACAAGGTGAAACTTGCTGACTTTAAGCTTAATGTATTGAATTTAATGGTTTTTAACTGTTGATTTTGTAAAGCCTTTAAGCTGTGTTGAAAACTTGTTGGGATAAATACATAACTATGAACAATGTTATCCACAGAAACTGTGGAAAAGGCAAGTTATTGGATCTGTTATTGTGGATTTGTTTGCAAAATGAGCTGTATAAACTAAAGTTATGCACAAGCTGTGAGTAAGATGCGTAAAACTCTGAATATTGTTTGCCGTATTGCAGGTAATGTGGAACAATCATTAAAAATCGACTTACAAATGAGGCACTAAGGTGATTGATGCCGAAGGTTTTCGTGCCAATGTCGGAATTGTAATTTGCAATAATCAGGGACAGGTCTTTTGGGCCAGACGTTATGGTCAGCATTCTTGGCAGTTTCCTCAAGGTGGTGTTGATAGTGGCGAAACAGCAGAGCAGACCATGTTTCGTGAATTACACGAAGAAGTCGGCTTGCGCCCTGAAGATGTAGAAATTGTCGCAAGTTCAAAACATTGGTTACGTTATAAATTGCCCAAGCGTTTGATCCGCCGAGACTCCAGTCCGGTGTGTATTGGGCAAAAGCAAAAATGGTTTTTATTGAAACTGCGTTGTAAAGACGAAGACGTCAACTTACTAAAAACACATCATCCGGAATTTGATGATTGGCGGTGGGTAAGTTATTGGTATCCGGTAAGGCAAGTTGTATCGTTTAAACGCGATGTTTATCGCCGTGTTATGAAAGAATTCGCACCCTTTGCGATGCCTTTTAATAAACGTGAACAGTCCAAAGATACGTGGCGCCATAAAGGTAAATAATATAAAGGAGCAGTATTATGCTGGCTACACTCAGAGCTATTGCCGAGTCCGTTTCGCAACAAGCGAGTTTGGATAGTGCGCTAGCATGTTTTGTTGAAATGGTGAAAGATGCCATGAAAACTGAGTGCTGCTCCATTTATTTTGCTGATTACAGTCAAGATAATTTTGTATTAATGGCAACCAGAGGGCTTAATCCCGCAGCCGTGGGTAAGTTTAGAATCGGTTTTACCGAAGGTTTAGTTGGCTTAGTAGCACAACGAGAAGAACCTATTAATATTGCCTTTGCCAAGTCTCACCCGCGTTTTAAACTCTCTCCTGAAGTGAACGAAGAAGGCTTCAACGCGTTTTTGTCTGTACCTGTAGTTCATCAAAAAAAAGTACTGGGCGTTATTGTTGTACAACAGAAAATTGCCCGTGTATTTAGTCAAGATGAAGAGTCCTTTTTAATTACCTTATCTGCGCAACTAGCGTCGCAATTAGCCCATGCAGAAATCAAAGAAGTACTACGCCAAGATGAGTTTTCTCATCAGACCTCGGTGCTAAAAGGGGTTTCTAGCGCGCCAGGAATTGCGATAGGACAGGCGTTTGTTATTCTGCCGAAACTTGACTTTAAATCGATAGAATTAAAAAAAGACGATAACTGTACTGAGCAACGCCGCTTATTTACTCAAGCTGTTGCTGCAACCCGCAAAGAATTTAACACCTTGTCGATGACTCTTAGCGATTCTATCCCTAAAGAAGCGTTGGCAGTGTTTGAGGTGTATCAGCAACTACTGGATGCAAAAAGTTTAGGGCAGAATGTTGAAGCACAACTGCAAGAAGGCTGGTGTGCAAAAAGTGCATTGAAAATTGTGATCGAACGATTGATCTCGCAATTCAATGCCATGCAGGATCCCTATATCAAAGAGCGTGCGGTTGATGTTAAAGATATCGGCCTGCGCGTACTGCATCATCTCGTCAATACTGAACACGCAGTAAAAAGTTATCCTAAAGATACAGTACTAATCGCTAATACTTTAACCCCAGCCATGCTTGCAGAAGTGCCTAAAGGCCATTTAGTTGGCGTAGTAAGTGTTAACGGTGCGGCAAATAGTCATGCGTCAATTTTAACCCGTGCTATGGGGATCCCTGCAATTTGGGGTATTGAAGATTTACCGCTATTGCAGTTTGATGGTAAACCAATGATTTTAGATGCATACGCAGGGCGATTATATATTTCGCCTTCGCAAATGCTACAAGATGAATATTTACAATTACAGCACCAAGAAAGTCTATTAAACGACAAGTTTGTGGCTGAGCAAGAATGCGATGCAGTGACATTAGATGGCGAGCATATTAGTTTGTTGCTCAATGCTGGTTTGGAACTCAATACTGAAAAAGCTAACACCAAAGTCTGTGATGGCGTTGGCTTATACCGAACTGAAGCCTGGTTTATGCAAAAAGGCCAGTTTCCATCACAAATAGAACAAGAGAATTGGTATCGCGAAGTATTAGCCAGTTATCATCCAGAACCTGTAGTGATGCGTACGCTTGATATTGGTGGTGATAAAGCACTTGATTACTTTGATATTACAGAAGAAAACCCATTTTTAGGTTGGCGGGGTATTCGTGTCACATTGGACCACCCAGAGATCTTTTTAGACCAGCTCAAAGCCATGGTTAAAGCAAACATTGGTTTAGGTAATTTAAAAATTATGCTGCCAATGATAAGCGGTACCGAAGAGGTTGATGAATCTTTAGCATTGTTAGAGCAAGCCTATTTTGAACTGGAAGAACAATACCCAAAGCAAGCCATTGAACGCCCAGAGATTGGCGTAATGTTAGAAGTCCCTTCAAGTGTATTTATGCTCCCTGAATGGTCTAAGAAAGTAGATTTTTGTTCTGTAGGTAGTAACGATTTGACGCAATACTTACTTGCCGTCGATCGTTCTAATGCGCGTGTTGCTGATTTATTTAATCCCTATCATCCTGCGGTATTAAGAGTACTGCAAAAAGTTGCAAAAGAGTGTCAGCAATATGAGATGTCCTTTAGTTTATGTGGTGAATTAGGTGGCGATCCTGAAGGTGCAATACTGCTGATTGCGATGGGTTATCGACGCTTGAGTATGAACTACTCATCATTAAGTAAAGTTAAATGGGTATTAAGACGTTTAAAAGCCAGCGATATGGAAGCATTACTGGCGGAGTGTTTAGCACAATCTACTGCAAAACAAGTGCTTAGGTTAACGCGTAATTTTATGATTGAGCATCAACTTGGTGAATTATTTTATACCCCAAATCAGGCTTCTTAGTTATACCAATCGACTTAAATATTTAACCATTCTAGCGTGCCAAATAAAGCGCTAACTGCGTTATAAATTTCTCAAGTAGAACAACTACATGTCGAAATTTATGCCTTGTTATCACTCTATTTATCTGTCGCTATAAATGGCTAATAACTTAACACGATTGGTATTACCAAAACGAGTGCTGTAAAGATTCGATATAATCGATTAGTATATGCATATAATAAATTCAATTTATAAGAGTGTACGATGCATGATTTAGTCATCCTGATTATCAGCTGCGCGTTATTAGGTTGTGTGGTTGGATTTTTAGCTGGGTTATTAGGCATTGGCGGTGGGTTGATTATTGTGCCAGTACTGAGTTCATTATTAGTGCATTTTAATGTTGTTGCGGTTGATCATGTACTGGTTATTGCTATTGCTACCTCGCTTGCCTCTATTTTATTCACTTCAACGTCATCTGCATTAGCACACCATAAAAATCAAAATGTGCCATGGGAAATTGCGCCTTGGGTTATGTCTGGCGTTGGACTTGGTGCTCTGATCAGTGGTTTTGCCGCGAGCTTAATTCCAGAACAGTTATTACGTATTGTATTTGCTGTTAGTGTGGTGTTTATTGCTGCTCGTATGGTGTTGTCTGCTCGTAATAAGCCTGTAGCAACTAAACCTATGCCAAGCGGTCCTATTATTGGAGCCGTTAGCGCCATAATGGGCGGACTTTCTGGTTTAATAGGCATTGGCGGCGGCGCATTGATTGTGCCGCTACTGCATTATTTTTCAGTTGATATTAAAAAAGCCATAGGCTGCGCGGCAGCATGTGGCATTGTGATTGCGCTATTTGGCTCTGTGGGATATATCAGCGCCGGTTGGCAAGTAACCGATTTACAACATGGCTTTGCAGGTTTTGTGTATTTACCGGCATTATTAGGTATAGTAATAACCTCGTGGTTTATGGCACCAATAGGAGCCAAAGCAACGCATTATTTACCCGTTTCAACGATAAAAAAAGTGTTCGCGGTGTTACTGATTATCATCGCGCTTCAAATGGTTTTTAGTTAAGGTTTAATTTTATGGCTCTTGAATTTCCAGAGATCGATCCGATCATTTTCACTGTCGGTCCTCTTAGCGTACGTTGGTACGGTTTAATGTATTTAATTGGTTTTGCTTTTGCGATGTGGTGGGCAAATAGGCAAGCAACTAAACCAGGCTCGGGTTGGACGAAAGAAGAGGTCAGTGATTTACTGTTCTACGGTATGTTAGGGGTTATTCTGGGTGGTCGGATTGGCTATGTACTGTTTTATCAATTTAGTTACTTTTTAGAAAATCCACTGTATTTATTTAGAATCGATCAAGGTGGTATGTCTTTCCACGGTGGCACTTTAGGGGTGATAACCGCTATTTGTGTGTTTGCCTGGACACGTAAAAAACAGTTACTTGCAGTGGGTGATTTTGTTGCACCGCTAGTGCCGGTTGGTCTTTTAGCTGGACGTATTGGTAACTTTATTAACGGCGAATTATGGGGCAGAACTACCGATGTGCCTTGGGCTATGGTATTCCCAAATGGTGGGCCATTGGCGCGTCATCCTTCACAGTTGTATGAAGCCTTTTTAGAAGGTTTCGTGCTGTTTATTATTTTGTATGTGTTTACTAAAAAGCCACGTCCAGCGGGTAGTGTCGGCGGATTATTTTTACTATGCTATGGGGTATTTAGATTCTGCGTTGAATATGTGCGCGAACCAGATGCACAACTAGGATTGTTTGCTGATTTTATATCAATGGGTCAAATATTGTCATTGCCAATGGTCATTGCTGGTCTTGGTTTGATAATATGGGCATACAAAAAGCCACAGCCTGCTGTTGCCAGTAAAGCATAAAAAAGAAGCGAATAATGAAACAATATTTAGAGTTATGTCAGCGCATTGTTGATGAAGGTATCTGGGTTGAGAATAAACGTACAGGAACGCGTTGTTTAACAGTCATTAATGCGGAGCTTGAATACGACGTTGCGAACAACAAGTTCCCAATGATCACCACCCGTAAAAGTTATTATAAAGCGGCCATCGCAGAGCTGTTGGGTTATTTACGTGGTTATAGCAGTGCTGCGCAATTTCGCGACATAGGTTGTATGACTTGGGATGCTAACGCTAATGAAAACCAAGCATGGTTAAATAATCCGAACCGTAAAGGTGAAGATGATATGGGCCGTGTATATGGCGTACAAGCTCGTGATTGGCGACGCCCTGATGGCACACCGTTAGATCAGCTAAAAAAGGTCATTGATAATCTTAAAAATGGTGTAGATGACAGAGGCGAGATCATCACTTTTTATAATCCGGGTGAGTTTGAGTTAGGGTGTTTGCGCCCATGTATGCACACGCATACTTTTTCGCTTCTTGGCGATACGCTTTATTTAACCTCGTATCAGCGCAGCTGTGATGTGCCACTTGGTTTGAATTTCAATCAAATTCAATGTTTTGTATTGCTTGCACTGGTCGCGCAGATCACTGGCCACAAAGCAGGTAAGGCATACCATAAAATCGTTAATGCCCATATTTATGAGAACCAACTGGAATTAATGCGTGATGTGCAGTTACAGCGTGAGCCATTTGCATCACCGACGTTGACGATTAATCCAAATATTAAATCACTCGAAGATATCGAAACGTGGGTCACCCGTGATGACTTTGAGGTAAATGGCTATCAATGCCATGAAGCAATTAAATACCCGTTTTCAGTGTAACAATTAATAAGCATCATAGTTTTAAGGAGAGAATAATGAAAGCAGTGATCCCAGTCGCAGGACTTGGCACCCGAATGTTGCCAGCTACTAAAGCTATTCCAAAAGAGATGTTACCTGTTGTAGATAAACCCTTGATTCAATATGTAGTTAATGAAGCGGTTGCTGCGGGTATTAAAGAAATTGTATTAGTGACTCACTCGAGTAAAAACTCGATTGAAAACCATTTTGATACCAGTTTTGAGCTAGAAGCAACGCTAGAGAAGCGGGTAAAGCGTCAGTTACTTGCTGAAGTACAAGCTATTTGCCCTAAAGATGTGACAATTATTCACGTTCGCCAAGGTGAAGCAAAAGGCTTAGGGCACGCAATCAACTGTGCAGCGCCAATTATTGGTAACGAACCGTTTGTGGTTATTTTACCTGATGTAATCATAGATGATGTTGAAAGTAATCTTAAAAAAGATAATTTAGCTGAAATGATTACTCGCTTTAATACAAACGGTGAGAGCCAAATTATGGTTGAGCCTGTGCCTATGCAGGATGTTGATAAGTTTGGTGTGGTCGATTTAGGCGACGTAAAGCTTGAACAAGGGCAAAGCGCAGCGATCCTTAATATGGTTGAAAAACCTCCTGTGCATAGCGCACCATCAAATTTGGCTGTGGTAGGTCGTTATGTGCTAAGTAAAAATATTTGGCCATTACTTGCAAAAACTCCCGCAGGCGCCGGCGACGAAATTCAGTTAACAGATGCAATTGCGATGCTAATGGAAAAAGAATCTGTTGCTGCTTATGCGATAAAAGGGCGTAGTCATGATTGCGGTAGTAAGTTGGGCTATTTAAAAGCCACTATTGAATTTGCACTGCGTCGTGATGAATTTAAAGATGAGCTAAGTGATTTTATTAAAACCTTAGTTTAAGCTCATTTATTGAGCCTAACTTATAAAAGTGCCTTAGTGGCACTTTTTTATTGCTTAAAAATCCTGAAACTGGCACTGACTTTGCTTATAATATGGCATTATTTATTTTGTGATGCTAACAGATGATGTGTTTTAAAAAGCAAGCTTGGTATACCACAGTGTTGGTTACAGCAACTGTCTGGCTTAGTGGGTGCAGTAGTATTAATGCTAACCCGGTGGAACAGCAGCCTGCATTAATTTCTGATCAACAAGTCAAAGAGTATGTTCAGCAATGGCACTCGCAACAAGAGAGTATTACTCGTTTAGCTGCGATGGAGGAAGACTTGCAACTATTAATAATGGCACTTTCCTCTCAAACTGATATTGCAGAAAACCCAGCGGTGCTTCGCGAAGATAATGTTACGGTGGCTCATTATGCTGAAAAAATACAGATCCCTGATACTGCTAACTCCTCAAAAACTATCGAAAACCGCCCTCTGCCACTGTATGGCAACTCACTGCCAGGCGCGCAACTTGGGCTGTATTTAAAACCGCAAAGAGTGAGAACGCAAATAGCAAGGTTGCAGCAACAATATCCGCAGGCATTTAGCCAATTAGATTTTGTAATGACAGAGCGTCACAATAAAGGCGTTACCTTGTATGGGTTACGAGTTGGGCCATTTCAAAATTATACCGAGGCCAATCTATTTTGTTCATTAGCACAAAATTTAGGCCAAAAATGCCTGAGTGCCCCATTTGTTGGTCAGCCTTTGTAATTAAATAAGCTATTTTTCTGATTTTTCAGTAATTAAGCTTAAAGTAATTGTTCTGAGTGTCGATAATATCTAAGATAGGGGCAACATAGGGTAATGTCCCATCACTTATAAGGATTTAATATGAAATTATCTTTAACTCTTCTGGCAGCAGCAGTTACAGCAAGCTCATTCGCGACTTATGCAACAACCGAAAGCTTTGATGCGAAAGTTAAAGTGCAAAATACTGTCGTTTTAACCAAAGGAAATGACTTAGATTTTGGTACAATTCGAGCGGTTGCAGATCCAGACGGTGTTAACCAAGCTACATTGGTTATAAACCCTGAGCCTACAGCAAGTCCTGTATCGTCTAGAACTGATAACGCACCTGCGATTATTTCAATAATAGAGCAAGGTTCGCCTGCATCTTTTACAGTATCGGAAGTAGTGCCAAATGCTCGTTTATCAATTACTAACCCAACAGCAACAACCCTGAGCTCTAATGGCCAAGGTTTGAATGAGCCAAACTTTACGGTTGGTACTTGGACATACTTTATCACTAGCGGTCCAAATGCAAACGCTTATTATTCATCAGTGACGCCTAATTTAACTGCTGACGGTGATGGCAGTGTATCGTTTAATATTGGTGCAACTCTTTCTACAGCATCAACAATTTCTAGCGAAGCGTACCGAGATACTGAGTATACAGGCACTTTTCAATTAGAAGTTGCTTATTAATTTAATCATGCGTTTTTTCTTGTTATTTGCGATGCTTTCAATACTGTATTCACAGTCAACAAGAGCCGCGAGTATAGAGCAACAAGCGCTTGATTTTGGCACCTTAGTTATTCTTAAAAGTGATCAAATAGGTTCTGTAATTATCAAGGATGATGGTTCGATTAGCACCTCTGGCGAAATCTATATCCTTAAAGATGGTCGCCCAGCTGAGCTGATACTCACTGACATCCCCCCTGGCACTCGAGTTTCCATGAATTTAGTGGCTCCTGCAACTATGCAACACAATACTAAAGGAAGTAGTAGTGCCGACTTTAGAGTGACCTTAAATGGCTTTCCTAAAGACGCAACAAGCGATGAGTTTAGCGAAGTGCATGTATTTATTGGTGGTAAATTAGAAATAAATACAAGCGGCAAACAATATGTTGACGGCGACTATTCAACAACCACAAACTTAGAAATTTCAGTGGATTATTAAGGATTTAAATGTTTAATAAATTAACCGTGATACTGCTTTTAAGCTTTTGTTTTTTTAGCCAGGCGGTAATGGCGAATTTACTTATTTCTCCTACTCGTATTAGTTTTGACGAGCGTCAACGTACTGCAAAGGTCACAGTGATCAACACCAGTGACGAGTACAAAACTTACCGAGTGCAGTGGAGCGAAAAGCAATCCACATCAACCGGAGGGTATGTAACCTTACTTGAGCCGACGGCGACAAGTTTAAGCCCGATGACGCGCTTATCACCAAAGCAAATGCGTTTGGCGCCTGGTGAAAAGCAAACCGTTAAAATTGCAATTCGAAAACCAAAACAGTTAGCAGATGGTGAATATCGTTCGCATTTATTATTTCAGGCGTTGCCAAATGAAAACCCAAATAGTACGAGTTCAATAAAAATTAATATGATCATGAGCTACAGTATTCCAGTCATCCTTCGTGAACATGCTGAAGTACCAAAAGTACTCATTGAGCAAGCGCAAGTGATTAAAAACCAGGGCAACCAACGACTACAATTTAAATTAAAACTCAATCGTGAAACTCACTTTAGCAGTTATGGTAAATTAACCGCGTTTTATCAACAAAATGCTAATGCTAAGCTGGAAGCTATCGCTGAAATTGGCAATTTAAGTATTTACTCGGATGTAAAAAATGCCGAGGTAATGTTGAGTTTATTTAGTGATAAAACCCTAGATAAGCCTGGTACTGTTATTTTTAAATATATCGGTGCAGATGAATATCAAGACATAAATTTTGCCGAGTATGCTTTAGCGATTAGTCCAAAAATGCTGCAACTTTAACTCTTCATGACCAAGAATACAGGGCTAAAGTGCATTACACTATGGCTAAGTTTATGCCTTAGTAACAATGCATTCGCGACTAATAACGTAACTGTGAATGATGCATTAAAAACACTTCGCAAGATTGAAGCTAAATTAACCGACTTACCAACAGCTTCTCAGCCTAGCGTTAACAGCCCTGTTGCGTCAAACCAACCGCGGATCGCAAGCGGTGAGTTTTTATTATTTTCGTTGTCTTTAAATGATTACTACTTAGGCGAAGTGTTCGCTTTAAAAAGTGATCAGGGTATTCAACTTGGCCTTAGTAGCCTAGCTGATATATTGCAATTTGGAATAGATGTTGATCTTGTAACTCGTTCTGCTCAAGGCTGGTATCGAGATCAACAGCCTTTCATTTTAGATGCCAGCACCCTGCCTGCAACACTGATAACTGACGCAGGTATGCTTGAACTAACGGCTGCTGATATTAGCATTGATGATGACATGTATATTGAAATGGCGCAGTTAAAAGAGGTTTTTGGGCTGCAATTTACAGTCGATTATGGTGATTTAGAAATAGAGTTAAGTTCGGCCATCTTATTACCAATTGAACAACAGCGAGAACGCCATGGTAGAAGGCTTAACCCCTCGAATCGTAATGCCAAGCCCACCTTGCCTTGGAAAGCCAGCCCGTATCAAGCGCTTTCATCACCTGTTGCTGATTTACAATTAAACTACAGTGCTGATAAAAATCAAAATAGAACAAGTTACTCATTATTAGGTGCACAAGACTTTGCTTATTTATCTGCCGAATACTTTTTATCTGGTCGCGAGGGCGATTTACTCAGCGATTCGCGTTTAACATTTACTAAGCAAGACCCGCAAAGCTCATTACTGGGAGTGTTAGCAGCCAGTGAAGTTGAGTTTGGTGATGTAACGGCCACACAAGTTGGCAGCCGTTACAACAGTCAGTATGGTCGTGGTATTAAGTTTTCAAACCGCGGACTGACTCAACAATTTGATAGTAACCGTATTAATTTAAGTGGTCCGATTCAGTTAGGCTGGGACGTTGAGCTTTATCGTAACGGCGTATTGATTGCGCAGCAATTAAGCTTATCAGATGGTCGTTATATTTTTGATAATGTTGATTTGTTTTATGGTGAGAATAACTTCGAGCTTATTTTTTATGGTCCTCAAGGGCAGGTCGAGCGAAAAAGCGAATATTATTTTATTGATAGTAACCAATTAGCACAAGGTGAAGGATTTTATGAACTATCAGTCTCTGAGCAGGGTAAAAAATTGCTTGGCAATACTGCCTTCAATAATGACAGCACGGGCTGGCAAATAGCAGGGCGCTACGAGCAAGGTATTACAGACGACTTCTCGATATATACCGCTGCATTGGCACAAAAAAGAACACATGACGACCTACAACACATGTCACTGGGGACTAACCTTAGCTTATTTAGCGCTCTGCTATTAAACTTAGACTACCAGAAAAATAATCAACATGAACAAGAGCTTGAACTTACAGCACGCACGCAATTTGCTGATCAATCTTTACTTTTTAGCGCAACGAATCGAACCGATGAATTAAAACAAAAATACGACAGCTATCAGTTTGATATGGCTGGCGAGTTGATGCAAAACAGTTACGGGCGGCTAAACTACCAAAACAATTTATTGTATCAAACATCAGATAACCGAGGCATCTATAAGCAAGCACAGAACCGTTTGAATTATGCGATTGCAGGCCTAGCTTTGAGCAACCAATTACAATGGCAACAAAGTAATAATGTTGAATCAGTGTATGGCTCAACACGTTTGCAAGGGCGTTTGGGTCGTATTTATAGTCGTTTTAGTGTTGATTACACATTATCTCCTATCAATGAAGTCACCAGCTACGAGGCTGAGTTTAACCGTAGTATTACCAGTCAACTGCAAGCAGAAGTCACCTTACGTGATTCTCGTATTAATGATATTCAATCGGCTGATTTAGGCTTAAGTTGGCAAAGCAATAAGTTTAGTCTCACTAGTAATCTAAACTACGACAGTGAAGATAACTGGCAGCTTGGCGTATATAGCAGATTCAGCCTTGGTTATGACACACAAAACAATCACTATTTTGTGTCTAAGCAAAGCTTAACAACGACAGGTACATTAATGTTACGGGTATTTTTAGATCAAAATAACAACGGCATTATGGATCCTGACGAGCAAGGTGTTGCAGGTATAAAAGTAAAAGGGCTGCAAAATTATCGCCAAGCAATAACTGATGAAAATGGCATTGCATTGTTAACCTCAATGCCAGCTAATCGCACCACAGATATTGTGCTCGATAGAGACAGCTTCCCCGATCCGTTTTTTGTGCCTGCCAATGAGGGCTTTTCAATCACGCCAAGAGCAGGATTTATTGAATACATGGATTACCCGCTAAATAACGCCAGCGAAATTGAAGGGGTGGTGTATCAGCAGCAAGGGGAGCACACTTATGTGCAGCCTTATGCAAAAATAACCTTATTAGATCAAAATGATAAAGAAGTTGCCAACACCCAAGCGGCTTATGATGGCTATTATTTGTTTACCGACCTACGGCCAGGGCAGTATCGGGCTGTGGTTGACGATAGCTTTAAAGAACGTAAAGCATTAAAAAACACCCAGCAAGTAACAGTTGATTTATCAGCAAAAGGGGATGTGTTGGTTGGGGTTGATTTTACTTTAAAATCACTCGAAGAAGTGTCGGGGACTATTGTTAATGCGGGGAATTTTTCATCGTTAATGATGTTAAAGGCATACTTACGTTTGATAAGCCCACGCTTAAAATTACAACAGCAAGACGTGTTTTATATTCATGATCAACAGCAAAGTAAGTACATACTCGCCTTAGCATACGCTAAGCAAGCACAGCCTGAATTTACGGATCTTTGTCAGTCATTAATAAAACAAAGATTGAAGTGTGATATTGAACAACGAACAATACTTCATTAAAGGAATAGCAATGAATATCAAACAATCGTTTAGTGTAATGCAATCAGCCGTATTAATAATGAGTTTAATTATATTATCTGGCTGTACCAGTACGACGGATAGCGCGCAAAAAAGTACCAGCAGCACAGCTGAAACTAATCATGAAACCTATGTGCAGATCACGCAACAAGAGCTACAACAGTTACAAACTAGCTCTGCACAGTGGCAAGCAATTAAACCCGATCTTGAACGATTATTACTGATTGAAAGTGATTTGAATTTATTGATAGCACAGTTAACCGCGATAGCAAATGATGACGAGAACACAGGTAATAAGAGCCATTCATCTGCTGCCTTGGCATCACAGCAAGTACCGTTAGATAGGCCTGCGCAATCTATAGCAACACAGTCAAACATAACTAACAACGCGCTTTTTGCGCTGCAAATTATTGCGGTCACTCAACAATCGCAATTAGCTCCAAGCTGGCAAACAATTCAACAAAAAGTACCGAGTTTATTGTCAGATAAATTTACCACCAATGTCGAAACTGCTCAGGTAAAAGGCATGACTTATTACCGCTTAAAAATCGGGGCATACCAATATCAAAAAAACGCCCAAGCTGATTGTGATAAATTAAAGCTACAACAGCTCAACTGCATGGTGACTCACTACACCGATAACCCAATAAAATTATAAATAGGCATAATACTTGCTTTGTTATTGCCATGTTTAGTGAGGATGGCAATTATGCGCCTTTTGTTATGTTTATTATTGCTGAGTCTAACTGCGTGTAGTTTAACGCAAGAAAAACCGCCAGCACCAAGTACCAATGCCCCAAAAGCAACAATGGCACCTTATACTGTGCATCAGTATGTCAGCGACTTGAGTAGTCAATTGAGCCATGTGCAAGGGCCGTTTAAAAGCTCTGCACGGATTGCCGTTACTAGCTTTTACTTAGCCAACGCGCTAGACAGTGAGCTGGCACAAGGGCAGGGCGCAGGGTTGAGTCAGCAAATTCAAGAAAGCTTACTTACTCAGTTTACCCAACTTGGCTATAACACTATTGAATATCGCCTTGAAAAACACCTTAATTTAGCCAGCAACGCAGATGGTATATTAAGTCGCGACATTAGCAAATTACGCCAACGTCAGAATATTGACTTTGTTATCACGGGTACCTTAACACGGCAACAACATGCCTATATAGTTAACGCCCGTATGGTAAATACGCAAGATAGCCGCGTTGTATCTGCCGCCAGTACAGAGATCCCCATAAATGTGATGTGGGGCGATGAAAAAATACAACAGCGCGACGGTTATATTTACCGCAGCGAATACTAATTAGGAGCTCTCATGAAACGCTTAATATTAACTTTATGTTTGCCACTGGGTTTTGGTTGCGCGCAAATGATGGAACCGGGCAAAACAGCACAAACTGATAACTCTGCGCAGTTAGAGGGTGATCAAAGAATGGTTGCTGCTCCTGGGCAAAATAATACATTTTATCAAAACAATATTCCAGTGATGAACGATAGCAGCCAAGTCACAGTCCCAACACGTAAAAATATTAATCATTATGTACGTGGCATAATGCAAGATATGGCTGAAAATTTACAATACGTAAATACCAAAACGCCGCTGGCCGTATCAAGCTTTATCTTTTTAGATGATGATTACAACGACGGCACATTGTTAGGTAATCAAATCGCCGAAAGTTTTATGCACGAGCTACACAGTTTTGGTGTACCGGTGATCGACTTTAAAACCACCGACTACATGCGTGTTACTCCTTCTGGCGACTTTGTATTTAGTCGCGACTATTTAGAGCTAAGCCAAGATCAAAACTTTAACTATGTACTGGCGGGCACTATGGTAAATCACCAAGGTGGTGTATTAGTCAATGCCCGAATTATTGGTTTAGCTAGTAAGGCTGTGGTTGGCTCTGCACAAGGGTTTATTCCGCAATCCGTTGTTGATGCACTCGACAGCAGCTATCGCACTGATGGCGTAATGCTAAAACAAGCGAGTAAGTGAGGCCAATGATGAGTAAGCTAATCCACAGCGCTAAGTTATTAACCGTAGGGGGTGTGATCAGCATCCTCAGCGCATGCAGTATGACTAATGATGCAGCGCCAGTTGAGCCAGTCCAAAGCACGACTAGCCGATATGACCTTACTCAAATGCTAAAACAAGTACAAATGAATAGTGCCGAGCCACTCGATAACTCAGCGCAGTTTAGTCCTAACAAGCATCATAAAACACTGGTTAATTATGTAGAGCAAATGGCGTTAGACTTAGTCGACACAATGCAAACAGAGCTTGATACCTCGATTGCCGTTACTTCATTTGTAGATTTAGATGCCAGCCTTAATAACAGCAGCCAATTAGGCAACCAGTTATCAGAGAGTTTTATTCATCAACTGCAAAAATTTGGTTATGGTATTGTTGACTTTAAAACCACCGACCAAATAACTATGAACCCACGTGGTGACTTTGTATTTTCACGCGATATAGAGCAGTTAGCGGATCAACGCATCGCCAGCCATGTGTTATCAGGCACCTTGATCTACCGCAGCAACGGTGTTGAAGTAAACGCCCGTATTATTGATATCACCAGCAAACGCGTAGTTGCCAGCAGCAACAAAATACTGCCTTATTACGTACTCAACAACGCCGATATTCACCTACAACGCGCAAGTATTAACTAGTATCGTTATAAAATTCATTTAACTGCTTGATTGTAAATAGGATAAACCGTTATAATTTTGCTATCAGCTCGAAGCTCGAAGCTCGAAGCTCGAAGCTCGAATGTGGCCTCTTAGTTAAATGGATATAACGGCCCCCTCCTAAGGGGCAGTTACAGGTTCGATTCCTGTAGGGGCTACCAATAAAATCAACAATTTATTGATTTTTTATTTCTGTATAGAACGTTAAATTGCAGTTTTATAACCTTAATAGCTATTTGTCACTATTCAACTTAAGCATCTCTTCTATAGCAATTATCGGCCAATTTTGTGTTAATAGCTCGTTGGTAAGTAATATGTTGTCTGAAGTCAAGATTTGATAATCATATAGAAAGCTCCTCGAGTTTTTCGATACAGTTGTGTTGACCAAAACATAAACTGAATCCGAGGAGCTTGGTATGAAACTATATGGTGGAATTGACTTG
>NZ_JACJDM010000169.1:0-612 GCF_014163545.1 Pseudoalteromonas sp. SR45-6 | reverse complement strand
TAAGCTTGGTGCTGTTACTTGCCATGAACCATCAGCGAGGACGGTGGCACTTAATCCATAACTATCGCCATTGACATCCACGATACTGATGCTAACAACGGTGCCCGTAGGCTCGGTTGAGGTACCCGTAATCGTTGGTGTCGCATTGTTTCCAAGGCCATTATCATTAACCATAACAACAGGCACTGAGATATCAATAGTGCCCGTTAAGTTGACTTGCGTGCTATTTCCAGCCGCATCCAGGATGGTCGTCTCAACGCTGTAATCGCCCTCGCTCAAGCCATTTGGTACTTCCACAGACCATTGACCATTGCTTTGTACTGTCGCGCTTAGGGTTTGTTCGACCCCGTTAGCATCGGTAACCACTAAGGTCACTGTGCCACCGATTTCATTGCTGGTGCCACTGAATACCGGGGTGACGTCACTGCCAGCACCGACACCTTGTACAGTGAGACTCGGCGAGGTGGTATCAATCACACCACTAACCGAGTCGGTGGTTTCGTTGCCAACACCATCAAGGACACTGACATCAACACTAAACGCACCATCAGGCAGTGGGGTTGTCGGGCTAATTACCCAATCACCATTGGCATCCACGGTGGCGCTGAGGGT
>NZ_JACJDM010000168.1:0-625 GCF_014163545.1 Pseudoalteromonas sp. SR45-6 | reverse complement strand
GTTTAACTTCGCCAGAAGTTAATATTGAATACTAAAGTAGATACCAATCAATCAACTCCTAAGAGTTAACTAAATGGCACTGAATGATACTGCTATCATTCTTTTTTACTTTTGAAAACTCTGTACAAATACACTGTATTCATACGAATTTTATTATCAGCTTTTCCAAATTTTTAAAGAGCAAGAGATACAAAAACCTCTCAAAATTAAACACACTCTATTCTCAGGCTATTATGCTGCCCGATAAAAGAATATTTATTTTTAAGAAGTAAGTGGTGGAGCTAAGCAGGATCGAACTGCTGACCTCCTGCGTGCAAGGCAGGCGCTCTCCCAGCTGAGCTATAGCCCCACATATGCTGGTACTTATTGTTTGATTACCGACTTCGTTGAAGAAGTGGTGGGTCTGAGTAGATTTGAACTACCGACCTCACCCTTATCAGGGGTGCGCTCTAACCAACTGAGCTACAGACCCAAACAATAAGTGTTTGTTCTCTTTACAATAACAATCATCTGTGTGGACACTACGAACAAATAAGTTCTAAATCGTATAAGGAGGTGATCCAGCCCCAGGTTCCCCTAGGGCTACCTTGTTACGACTTCACCCCAGTCATGAATCACTCCGTGG
>NZ_JACJDM010000167.1:0-679 GCF_014163545.1 Pseudoalteromonas sp. SR45-6 | reverse complement strand
GACACCCATCTTAATTTTTTAGTGACTGATTTATCAAGTGGGCAGGTTATACGGCTCGATGTAAATCAGCATAACTGCGCCGCCATATTTAAAGCGCTCAACACAACCAGAATCACGTTTAGACTGCGAGTGAAAACGTATCCTAAGGGCAAAGGGGCGTCAGTGAGCACTGCCTTTGAGGATAATAAATTTATATTACCAGTATCAAAACGCGATGAGTACGGCGAGCTTGAAAAACCAAATAAATGGCTTACAACCGAAGTGAATTTATCACTATGGAATTATGCGCTAAAAAAAGAATTAGGATTTGAGTAACATTATGATAAACACCGAACAAATATCAGAATTACGCGCTCCGAAAAAACCAACTGACATGGGAAAATACTACCGAAAAGTGGAAATCAATTATGACAACCTGTTAGGAGAAAAAGATGAGGTTGGCGCTGATGGCCGTTATTACGGGTTATTATTAATGGGAAGTATGACGGATACGGATGATAGTTCTTATTCTTGGCAAGCATTAACCTTCTTTGCGATTGGAGCTATAATGCAAGTACTTGGGTTATTTAAAGCTAAAAGTTTACAACACCTATTAGACTCATTTCTTTTTGACCCTTTGTTTATCCTGGGGCAAGTTTTATTATTAATAATTGCTTTTATTTACCACCGTAAAGCAAAA
>NZ_JACJDM010000166.1:0-680 GCF_014163545.1 Pseudoalteromonas sp. SR45-6 | reverse complement strand
TACGAGCTCAATATTTTACTTTTGTGATTAAAGTTATTTAAAAATAGATTTACAGGCCAAACGCTCTTTAACAATCAGAAAAGGAATTCAAACCTAGGTGGTGTATGCTGCCTAGGTTTATTAAAGCAAAGGAACCTGATGCAAAAGAATAATTACTTTGGTGTTGGAATCATGCAAAAGAAAACGAAGTTTAATCGTTTTTTTGAAGCGCACCGAATAATAAATGAAGGAAGCGAATTTAGAGGATTATGTTTTTTCCGACGTTGGCTAAATCAAGATAGGCGCATTTACGCGAATAAAAAAGAGCAATATAAAATAGCGCCTTGTGGCAATAACCCTATAAAAGCCATATTATTCGGCCCAATGGCCATTGGTGCTGTATTGAGTTTACTATTACTAATTGCCAGTGTTGTCGCAACGTATTCTGAAGAGCCATTTCCTTGGTGGCTTGTAGTCCTTACCTTTTGCTGGAACTTATTCTTCTTAAATTTACTACCAATAACGGCTAGGTATATACCTGATAAGATGATGTATCTTGACAGGCAAAACCAAACGGTCGGGTTTACTTTTGATATACCCGGTTGTGAACAACGAGATGACTTAGGTAACTGTTGCTTTAAATGGGAAGAGATTGTTTGCAGGCTAACCTCGAAAATGGGCGCGCCGGGTGTAATGAATTA
>NZ_JACJDM010000165.1:0-682 GCF_014163545.1 Pseudoalteromonas sp. SR45-6 | reverse complement strand
GCAATTCCATCTACTTCAAGGTCGTGCTCGTATTGAAAATCCCTCACACCGGCTTTAGTTTTTGCGCCGTTAACGCCATCAACTGTGCCACAGTCAAAGCCCAATAAATTGCAGCGTGCTTGCACACCTGAAAGTGTATCGATGGGGTCTAAATGACCAACTTGTGCGGTAAAACTTTCACTGGGTGAGCTTTGATCTTCCTTGAGATATAAATCAACCTGAGCGGTGAGCGTGTCGTTCTCATTTAGCTCAACTTCAACTAGGCCGTCGCTCGGTAAAACGGTATCGATAGTTTGGCTGCCTATGTTGAGTACAATACGTTTGCCAGTGATGTCATCACCATCTTCATGAATTATTTGCAGGCGAAAATATTCTTTTTCGTTTTGTACAACAAACGTATTTAGGCTGTTAGCGCGCAGTGGCATAAACTTTTCTTTTTTAGGTGGTATGGTAATTTTATCGCCCGGGTAAATTAAGTTTGGATCAGGGCGCAGCGCTCTAAACTCAGCATTGCTTGGGTGGTTATACAAGGCGGTTGAGGTTTTATAACCATATTGGCGTGCTATGCGTAGCAGTGTTTCGCCTTGTGCGACGGTGTGTTGTTGTGTCATTGAAATATCCTTATCCCTAAATATAAATATCGCCAGAGCAAGTCTACGTTTAGGTGATGTTGCCTACTGAC
>NZ_JACJDM010000164.1:0-682 GCF_014163545.1 Pseudoalteromonas sp. SR45-6 | reverse complement strand
GCAATTCCATCTACTTCAAGGTCGTGCTCGTATTGAAAATCCCTCACACCGGCTTTAGTTTTTGCGCCGTTAACGCCATCAACTGTGCCACAGTCAAAGCCCAATAAATTGCAGCGTGCTTGCACGCCTGAAAGGGTATCGATGGGGTCTAAATGACCAACTTGTGCGGTAAAACTTTCACTGGGTGAGCTTTGATCTTCCTTGAGATATAAATCAACCTGAGCGGTGAGTGTGTCGTTTTCATTTAGCTCAACTTCAACTAAGCCGTCAGTCGGTAACACTGTGTCGATTGTTTGACTGCCGATGTTGAGCACAATACGTTTGCCAGTGATGTCATCACCATCTTCATGAATTATTTGCAGGCGAAAATATTCTTTTTCGTTTTGTACAACAAACGTATTTAGGCTGTTGGCGCGCAGCGGCATAAACTTTTCTTTTTTAGGTGGTATGGTAATAACGTCACCGGGGTAAATTAAGTTTGGATCAGGGCGCAGCGCTCTAAATTCAGCATTACTGGGGTGGTTATACAAGGCGGTTGAGGTTTTATAACCATATTCGCGTGCTATGCGTAGCAGTGTTTCGCCTTGTGCGACGGTGTGTTGTTGTGTCATTGAAATATCCTTATCCCTAAATATAAATATCGCCAGAGCAAGTCTACGTTTAGGTGATGTTGCCTACTGAC
>NZ_JACJDM010000163.1:0-693 GCF_014163545.1 Pseudoalteromonas sp. SR45-6 | reverse complement strand
TAAGGAATAACAATGACACCCATCTTAATTTTTTAGTGACTGATTTATCAAGTGGGCAGGTTATACGGCTCGATGTAAATCAGCATAACTGCGCCGCCATATTTAAAGCGCTCAACACAACCAGAGTTACATTTAGACTACGAGTGAAAACGTATCCAAAAGGTAATGGGGCGTCAGTAAGCGATGCTTTTGAGGATAATAAATTTATATTACCAGTATCAAAACGCGATGAGTACGGCGAGCTTGAAAAACCAAATAAATGGCTCACAACCGAAGTGAATTTATCACTGTGGAATTATGCGCTAAAAGAAGAATTAGGATTTGAGTAACATTATGATAAACACCGAGCAAGTATCAGCATTACGCCCCGCTAAAAAACCAACTGACATGGGAAAGTATTACCGAAAAGTTGAAGTCGATTATGACAACTTATTAGGAGTAAACGATATATATTCAACTGATGGTCGTTATTACGGCGTATTATTAATGGGAAGTATGACGGATACGGATGATAGTTCTTATTCTTGGCTAGCATTAACCTTCTTTGCGATTGGAGCGATGATGCAAATACTTGGGTTATTTAAAGCTAAAAGTTTACAACACCTATTAGACTCATTTCTTTTTGACCCTTTGTTTATCCTGGGGCAAGTTTTATTATTAATAATTGCTTTTATTTACCACCGTAAAGCAAAA
>NZ_JACJDM010000162.1:0-697 GCF_014163545.1 Pseudoalteromonas sp. SR45-6 | reverse complement strand
TAGCGGGCAAGGTAGTAGTCGGCTCCGTGTTTTACAAGGTTGCCACCTTGATACACTTTGTTTGCTTGCCATTTTTCTATCACAGTATTTTGCAGCCAAATCCAACCATCCCAATGGGGTTGGTTTTCTATCGGTTCAATGCCTTTAACCCAAAAAGCGGCAATAAATAAGCTCAACATCGCCGGCTACATAAATTGAGCTGGCATTCCATTGTGGGTGGTTTGGTTGAATAGAAGTTAAATCTACATTTTTAGATTCTGGGTTAAGCTTAAAAATATTTGTCGCGTAAGCATGCGAACAAAAAAGTAACCAAGCAATAATGATGAGTTTAGTCATTGCAAATTCCTTTTGATGAAGTTCCATTACTTTTTAATTAAGTTCACTTTTTAGGTAAATGCAAGGTGGGAGGATTAAATATTTCAAAATCATTAATGAGTTTGAAAAGTAGCAATACTTGGTTTTTGAATACAGAGATCAATAAAACACAGTCGTCAGCATGATCGGAAGCTTCTTATGGGTGACCCCTTTCAGATCTTTGGTGAAAAAGCATGGCGCGAGCGATATTGCTAACGCAACAGGATTAAATCGTGGAAGCTCGTATAAGGCGGTGAATGGTAAAACCAAAACTCGTTGCGAAACTTTTTTCAAGTGATAAAAGCACTTAACTTTCGCCTTACAACGCAAGTGGCGTAGGTTG
>NZ_JACJDM010000161.1:0-713 GCF_014163545.1 Pseudoalteromonas sp. SR45-6 | reverse complement strand
TTTAATAAACCTAGGCAGCATACACCACCTAGGTTTGAATTCCTTTTCTGATTGTTAAAGAGCGTTTGGCCTGTAAATCTATTTTTAAATAACTTTAATCACAAAAGTAAAATATTGAGCTCGTAGGCACGTTTTATATTTTTCTCTAGCAATACGGGGTCATCACTAAAGGGGGCAATAACATAATTAACTTCATCCCTCGGGTATTCTTTTTCGCCATCAATATCCGTATGAAAAACATATTTATAATTGTTTTTTATCTCGGGATCGAGGGGGTAATTTTCCATATAGGGGCCAATTTTATCGCCTTTCCAAACTGTGCTATATCCTTTGTCGAGGTAATCCTGAACAGACTGCAGTAGCCCAAAAGGGATTGGTTTATTTTTATCCATAAACTCCGTTAATAATGTCCACGACCCACAAGCCCCATCGTAACTATCAGCAAACGCGACTATGTATTGGCAATCCCTTTTACCATGCTTAGGGTATTTTTTAGGGATTAAACTTGTTACAGGCATGCCTCTTCCTAAGCTGAAACCTAACGAGCCTCGATACATCTCAACTTCTTCAAATGGTATAACGAGTTCAGGGTTGCCACCAAACGCAGGGAAATTTACATTGCCGGTTTTTCGGTCAAAAACAACGGAGGTGGCTCTGGGGATTTTTGCTTTACGGTGGTAAATAAAAGCAATTATTAATAATAAAACTTGCCC
>NZ_JACJDM010000160.1:0-723 GCF_014163545.1 Pseudoalteromonas sp. SR45-6 | reverse complement strand
ATCAGTTGATTTAACTGAGCCGGTAAGCGGAATTTAGCGTGTCGCACTAGCCGGTCGATTTTTCTTTGCTCACGCGTATCAATTTCATGAGTGAGCAATAAACTGACGCGCTCTATAAAGCTTTGCTCTTGATATAGATTTGGCTGTTCAAGCTGTTGCTTGAGTGCTTGCTTTATACCCGATAACTTGAGTAGTTGAAGTTGCTGGTTAATGGTGTTTATCATGTTTTCATTCCTTAATGGTAATAATCTGTGCCACGTATGTTGCTATGTGTAATTGGCTTGTCAGGCTCTGTTTTATGTGTGGGTAACGGTTGTTGATCCAACCCTTTCTTCAGCATCTGCTTTATTGATTTAAGTGTGGTCGTATTCATTATGATTGCGCGATAGCACGCTTGCTCAAGCCGCTCTTTTGAATAGATTTTAGCTAAACTTAACACCCCTAAACAGGCGCGATAAGCGTGCTCGGGGTGACGCCGTCCACTGAGCTGTAACTCAATAACTTGGTGGGTATACTCTCCAATACTTAATGCCCATGAGCGTAAATTTATCGGTGACTGCTCATGCTGTTTTTGATGCGCCAGAGACATATGATGAGGCTGTGTTGTATGCCCACCTAAATGATGTGAGCGCGGATGCTGTGCGATTAAGGTATCGTCATGATAAAGCTGTACTAGCTGATTGGTTATGTGTGCGCGTAATTGTTTCTTAACCCACTGATACG
>NZ_JACJDM010000015.1:0-79964 GCF_014163545.1 Pseudoalteromonas sp. SR45-6 | reverse complement strand
AAAATGGTTATAAATTAGCTAAAAATTTACCTGCTTATGCATGGATAAGCACAGGAGAAGTAGAAGAAAATATCAGGCCTTATTTAATTGTTGGCATGGGGGATAGTGGCGAGATAAAAGTATGGCTATCAAATGCACGATCTGACAGAAATAGAACAGGCCGTGTATTACACGAGCTTGGCTCTGGGCAAGCACAGTGGCGTGAGAATAAATGACCAGTTTTAAACGCCTTTTTACAACCAGCCAGAACAAGATGAAAAGAGTGAGCAATGGCAATCACAATTAATAAATGGATATAGATTATGGACAAGCTCATAAAATCACTCATCACACTTGCTTTAACATTATTTGTAATAGGTTGCTCGTCAACAGGAACAATTGATTACATGGTTGCAGGTGTCGGCACCAAAAATGGCAATGCAATTTGGGGCCGCTCAATAGTATTTGATGATGAGTGGGGGATCCCTTCCGGTGCAATAGAATGCTGTTACGCACAAGCTGGTGGTACGGTAAGTGTTTACGATAAAAAATTCCCAGAAAAAGTAGCCGTTGAATGGTTAGATAAGTCAGAAAATAGAATTTACTTTGGTGAAGTGGCAATAGATAAAAATGGTTATAGGTTAGCTAAAAATTTACCTTCATACACAGCGCATACAGGTAAGGTTTTTAAAGATGTAAAACCATATTTAATAGTCGGTATGGGTGAATCAGGTGAGATAAAGGTTTGGATTTCAAATACACCATCAGCGGGGTTTACAGGTCGCGTATTACACGAGCTTGGTTCAGGACAAGCCCAATGGCGTGAGAATAAGTAGTAAAGCCACTACCCTAAGCTTATGTTCTATAAAGTATTCGCAGAGGCAGCCCGTAGCTCATGACCCAGAAGAAGACGCTGAATTCACCACTAAAAACCACAGCTCGCGCTTTGTTATAATCAGCCTGCGCAAGCAGAGCTCAGCACACAATGGCAATCACAATTAATAAATGGATATAGACTATGGACAAACTCATAAAATTACTTATCACACTCGCTTTAATATTATTCGCTGTAGGATGTTCGTCAACAGGTAAAATTGATTACATGGTCGCAGGTGTCGGCACCGAAAATGGCAATGCAATTTGGGGGCGCTCTGTGGTATTTGATGATGAATGGGGAATACCGTCAGGGGCAATTGGGTGCTGCTATGGTGAAACTAGAGCGACGGTAAGTGTTTACGATCAAAAATTCCCAGAAAAAGTAGCCGTTGAATGGTTAGATAAGTCAGAAAATAGAATTTACTTTGGTGAAGTGGTAATAGATAAAAATGGTTATAAGTTTGCAAATAAACTACCTCGATTTAGTTACCATACAGGCGAAGTAGAAACTGATATTTACCCATATTTAATAGTCGGTATGGGTGAATCAGGTGAGATAAAGGTTTGGGTTTCAAATACACCATCCGCTGGGTTTACAGGTCGCGTATTACACGAGCTTGGCTCAGGGCAAGCCCAGTGGCGTGAGAATAAGTAGCAGAGCCACAGCCCTAACATTCTCTAAATTATGAGTAGAGGCGGCCCGTAGCTTTGGCCCACAAAGTGATGCGAGACAAGCTTTATAAAAAGATTATAAGCATCATAGGTGCTTAATATCAGGCATTACTTTGCAACAATGCCTTTTCTGAATCGATTTTAATTTCAACACCACTCCCATTTTAAGATAATCGGATATATAAATAACTTTTAAATTTAAGTATCGAGTCTGAGCCCTGTGTCTTGTTTAATTTTTTCGATCACCATATAAGTGTGGTGCGTACCAACACCCGGTATATCGACTAAATCACCAAGCACTTGACGGTATTCATCCATATCCGAAACCCGAATCTTTAATAGGTAATCATAGCCACCAGCAACCATGTCGCACTCAACCACTTGCTTTATTTTTAAAATATGTTCACGGAACACTTTAAATACCGCAGTATTTGACGTCACTAACGACACTTGCACATGCGCGACTAAGCTTTGATTAAGTTTGGCTTCGCTCAACTTGGCAAAGTAACCTTCGATGTAACCTTCTTGTTCAAGCCGTTTTACTCGATCAAGACACGGGCTGGGACTTAAGTTAACCTGCTTTGCGAGGTTAACATTAGATATTCTGCCGTTTTTTTGCAGAACGTCTAAAATTGCTAAATCGATACGATCGAGCATGCGTAATCTATTCGGACTTGTCATAACAGAATTTTATGCGGATAAGTTTAAGGTATGCCCTGTAAATTATCGTAAAACGCTAAATTTAACCAGCATATTCTGCTGGATTTTAATTAGAATGCACGCATTACGTACATAAAAATCGGGCAGCGAAATTTTTTAGCTGCAAGACTCCATACACCAGAGGGTTGCTTATGTTATTTGACGGCGATTTGACAACAACGTGTCCAATCAGACAAAAAATCCGTGACTTTTATCGCATTGACGAAAATGCTGTAATTGATCATATTTTACCGCTTGCTGAAGTTGGCGTAAAAGCCCGCAGCCGTGCTTGGGAACGTGCTCGCCAGATAGTTCACACTATTCGTCGCGATCAAGATGGTCAAAGCGGTGTTGATGCGCTACTTAATGAGTTCTCTCTCTCTAGTGAAGAAGGCGTGGTATTGATGTGCTTAGCTGAAGCATTACTTCGCGTGCCAGATAAAGCCACTCAAGACACGCTAATTCGCGATAAGTTAGCCAAAGGCGACTGGAGCTCTCACTTAGGCAGCAGCGACTCACTATTCGTTAATGCGTCATCTTGGGGTCTATTAGTGACCGGTAAAATGGTTAACTACACTGATAAAACCAAAGAACAGCAGTTTGGTGTACTGAAAAAAACCATTGGTCGTTTAGGCGAGCCGGTTATTCGTAAGTCAGTAAACTTTGCCATGAAGATCATGGGTAAGCAGTTTGTTATGGGTCGTACAATTAACGAAGCCATCGAACGCGCTGCAGAAAAAGAGCAAAAAGGCTATGTATATTCATACGATATGCTTGGCGAAGGCGCTCGCACCATGAAAGATGCACAGCGTTATTTCAATAGCTATATGAATGCGATTCATGCTATCGGTAAAGCGGCAAATGGCCGTGGCCCAATTAAGAGCCCTGGTATTTCAGTGAAGCTGTCTGCGATTCATCCTCGCTATGAGTTTACTCATAAAGAACGTGTCATGAACGAAATTGTGCCTAAGCTTAAAGAGCTGGCCATGGCAGCTAAAAGCTACGATATTGGCTTTACTGTTGATGCTGAAGAAGCGGATCGTCTTGATATTTCACTTGATGTAATCGAAGCAGTATTTAGTGATGATGACCTAGCTGGTTGGCATGGTTTTGGTTTAGCTGTGCAAGCGTATCAAAAACGCGCAATTTTTGTGATTGAATGGTTAACTGAGCTTGCCAGCCGTGTTGGTCGTAAAATGATGGTGCGTTTAGTTAAAGGTGCCTACTGGGATACCGAAATCAAAACCACACAACAAGATGGTTTAGAGCACTTCCCAGTATTTACTCGTAAGGCAACCACCGACGTATCTTACAAAGCATGTGCTATCAAAATGCTAGAAGCACGTGATGTACTTTATCCACAGTTTGCAACCCACAATGCCTACACTGCGGCAACAATTTTAGAAGTTGCTAAAGGTGATAACCAAGGTTTTGAATTCCAACGCCTGCACGGTATGGGTGAATCATTATTCGACCAAATCGTAACTGAAGAAAAAATTCAGTGTCGTGTTTATGCCCCTGTAGGTCAGCACGAAGATTTATTGGCTTATCTAGTGCGTCGTTTACTTGAAAACGGTGCTAACTCATCGTTTGTTAACGCCATTGTAGATACCACGAAACCTGTTGAATCGTTATTACCGGATCCGGTAGAAACACTGCAAGGTTTGCGTAACAAGTACAACACGCAAATTAAGATGCCGATTGATTTATACGGCGCTGAACGTGCTAACTCAAAAGGTATGGATTTAACCGATATCAATGTGATCACGCCATTCAAGGAAAATCTTGATAACTGGTTTGCAGAGCACCGTATTAGTGAAAGCGATATTCCTGAAGGTTCAATTGCAGTTAAAAACCCAGCCAATCATCAAGAGATCATCGGTCATATCAAGCTACAAAATAGCGATGATATGCTCACTCTACTAAGCAATGCAGAAACCGCCTTTGAATCGTGGTCACAAACGCCAGTTAAAGAGCGCGCAAACCTATTACGCCGTATTGCTGATATTCTAGAACGTCATCACGACGAGCTTGTGGCTATCTGTATCAAAGAAGCCGGCAAAGTAGCACAAGATGGTATTGACGAAGTACGTGAAGCGGTTGATTTTTGTCGTTACTACGCAGCTCGCGCCGAAGAGCTAAGTGAAGATGAGCGCTTTGAAGCCCGTGGTGTGATTTTATGTATCAGTCCATGGAACTTCCCACTAGCAATCTTCTTAGGTCAAGTTGCTGCAGCAATCGTAACTGGTAACACTGTTATTGCTAAACCAGCTGAACAAACTAGCTATATTGCGCTGCGCACTATTGAGCTTATGTTATCTGTTGGTTTACCAGAGCATGTGGTACAGCCTGTTATTGCGCGCGGTAGTGAAGTAGGTAAAACTATTGTTCCTGATGAGCGCATTCAAGCGGTTATGTTCACAGGCTCAACTGAGACCGGTACCATCATTTCACAAACACTTGCTGCACGTAATGATATTCAAGTACCGTTGATTGCCGAAACCGGCGGTCAGAACTGTATGATCGTAGATTCAACAGCATTGCCTGAGCAAGTCGTTGACGATGTGATTAGCTCTGGTTTCCAAAGTGCTGGTCAACGTTGTTCTGCACTGCGTGTATTGTTCATTCAAGAAGATATCGCAGATAGCGTAATTGAAATGATCAAAGGCGCGTTAAAAGAGCTACACATTGGCGATCCATCATTACTATCAACCGATATCGGCCCTGTAATTGATGAAAAAGCCTTGAAGAACTTAAACGAACACGTTGAGTACTTAAAAGGCAACGCAACACTGCATTATGAGTGTGATATTCCAGATAATAGCGAAAACGGAGCGTATTTCTTTGCGCCACGTTTATATGAAATCAAAGATCTATCTGTACTGAAACGTGAAGTATTTGGCCCATGTGTACATATCATTCGCTTTAAAGGCACAGAACTTGATAACGTGATTGACCAAATAAATAACACTGGGTTTGGTTTAACCATGGGTATCCATTCACGCATCGAAGAGCGTTGTGAATACTTAGCAAAAATGTCGCGTGCCGGGAACGTCTACGTTAACCGTAATATGATTGGCGCGATTGTTGGCGTACAACCGTTTGGTGGTCGTGGTTTATCTGGCACCGGACCTAAAGCAGGTGGTCCTAACTACTTAACTCGTTTAGTTAAAGAAAAAGCATCACCTGAAAACGTGCAAATGACTAACTTAACACCAGACGAGCTTGACACTCACCACTATTCAGGTGCTGCTGAGCAAGTCGAGAAGTTAATGGCAAACTCCATGCGCGATGAAAAAATTTGGCGCGCAACCCCACTGAACGATCGTGTTTCAGCGGTACGTCAGTTATTAGCTAAAGTTGCCACAGTCGATATTATTGACGAGTTAGCCGACGATTTAGCATTAACACTTGCCGATGCTCGTGCCCAACTTAATCGCCTTGAAAAGCACATGCGTAAGTTTACTACTTTGCCGGGGCCAACAGGTGAATCAAACACCCTTCACCTTGAAGCGCGTGGCTGTGTTGTATGTTATGCCGATAAGAGTACCTCGTTTAACTTCTGGGCTATTTCGATCATCACCGCACTTGCTGCAGGTAATACCGTGATCACCGTAGCGTCGGAGTTATTTTATGACGAAGCGGTGGCCTTTAAAGATAAGTTTATCTCAACAGGTATTGCTGAAGGGGTATTCCAAGTAGCTAAACCGAATCAGTTACAAGCTATTTTGGCGCACCCTCATTTAGCAGGTGCTGTTGTTGCATCGCGCTCATCACGCTTAGGCTACTTCAGTCAACAGCTAGCGCAACGTAAAGGAGCTATCTTGCCAGTGATCAGTGCTGAGTACTACGACACGCTAATCAAGCGCTTATTAACAGAAAAGACCATTAGTATTGATACAACTGCTTCAGGCGGTAATACATCACTAATGACTTTAGTTGAAGATGACGAGTAGAGTTTAAGTAGATATTAACAAAGGGCGCTAATTAGCGCCCTTTTTACTACTTATCCAGTAAGAATTTTGCTAACTTTGTAGTATGTTATTTATTATGAAGTAAACACATTGAAAATTATCCCAATCGATCAGCTTATACCAGGTATGTTTGTACATAGCGTAACTAAACAAACGGGTAAAATTAAAATCAAAAACCAAGGTTGGGTAAAAACGCAAGCTGGCGTACAGCAACTTATAAAAGCCGGTATCTTAGAAGTTGAAATTGATCCTGATAAAACCATCGTTGAACTCACTCCTACTGCCACAACAAACGATATAAAGGTTGAACCGCCTAAACAACGTGATCCTTGGTCTACAACACATAGTGTTGAGCAAGAGATGGACAAAGCATTTAAGCTCTACAGCGAAGCAAAACAACTGCAAAGCAAAGCATTTACCGATATAAAAGCCGGTAACACTATAGATATTACCCCCTTTAAGGAATTAGCTAGCGGCTTTATTGATTCGGTATTTCGTAATCAAGATGCGCTAGCATGCATCACCCGTATGCGTGAAAAAGACGCCTACCTACTAGAACACTCGATCAACGTCTCGATCTTAATCAGTATTTTTGCCAAACACTTAGGTTTTGAACGAGCGCTTATTGAAGAACTTGCCACCGGTGCGCTGTTACATGATATTGGTAAAATTCAGATACCGGATGACATTCTTAATAAGCCGGGTAAGTTAACCGATCAAGAATATAAAGTGATTCAGGATCATGCGCGTTTTAGTAAAGAAATTTTAGAAAAAGCGGGCCTTAAAGGCATTGCCGTCGATATTGCAGGCTTTCATCATGAGCGACTAGATGGCACGGGTTACCCGTTTGGCAAGCGAGCTGATGAAATAAGCCAGTACGTGCGTATGGCATCGATTGTTGATGTCTATGATGCACTTACCGCTGAGCGTGTTTATAAGGCCGGCATGGAGCCAATCAAGGCCTTTAAAATACTCAAAGATGGTTGTCCAGATAGCTTTGATGGCGAGTTACTGACTAAATTTATTCAGTGTATTGGCGTTCATCCAGTTGGCACGTTAGTTAAACTGTCGAGTCAAAAAGTCGGCCTAGTGACCAAAAGCAACCCTAGCAGCCCTCTTAAACCTCAAGTGAAAACTTTTTACAATGCAAAACACGCTCACTATACGCAAGTTCAAGATATAGATCTGGCGCATAACCGAAATCAAGATTCGTTAGAATCCGCCATTAAACCAGCGGATTTCAACATTGATTTAATTAGATTTTTCAAAAATTCAATTTTGCCGTAATGATCACCGAAAACAAAATAGGCCTGCGCGAAGTAGCTATATAATCGTCACTCGGGCCAATCTTGCAGCGCTTTTAAGCTAAATTCATAATCATCAAAACTCAGCACCGTTTGCTCTGGAGTGATCTCTAATACTCTTAAGTCCCCAATGCTATCTCCCTCATATAACTCCCGATTATTGAGCTTTACCCAACGTTTATCAGGTGATGATGAGTAAATATGCGCTTGGTATTTAATTTCTGGCATCAATGCCAACAAAGCATCAGGTAGTAACTCAATCGGCTCAGCATAAGATGAATTTTTAGTGCCTTGCGTTACTTGATGAGATTGGGTGCTTTGAGTATCTTCGATAGCGCGAGCAAAGGCGTTTTTAAGCGCCGTTGGCACAGTTTCAAGTTCTTCATCGCTGACAGTTGCCTCCGGCTTTGATTTCTCACTAGTCGGTTCGCCAATAGGCTTCCCCAATACTTTGTATTTACTCATATCGATATTGCTAGCGCTATTGTTAATCATTGGCTGCATTTGCACTGCATTAGGATTATATTGCTGCTGAGGCGCTGCATATACTTGCTGATAACCATTAGGTGTTTGCACCAGCATTGGCTGACCTTGCGGATAAGCTGGTGCAGTATTTACTGGCACTTGCACCCACTGATATTGCCCTGCTGCTTGTTGGTATTGCTGAGGTTGAACAAATTGCGGCTGAGACATCGGCTGCGTGCTGGCAACTTGGGCTGGGCTAGTTTGTACTGGATTTGTTTGCACCGGTATCGATTGCTCAGGCTTCACTGTGGCAGGTACAGGTGTTTTGTCATCAGCAGGCTCCACTGATTGATCCTGAACAGTCGTTACCACTTGTTCAGGGGTATTAAAATGATTTTTTTGTAACCATTTACCAATTGAAAACCCTGCCATTAAGGTCAGTAAAAAAGCAACCAACAAGCCAAGCGAAATCGCAATAAAACGATAGCGCTGCAGTTCTTGCTGCTGTTTTAATTGCTCAGCGTTTCTGTCATGTGCTGACGCTTCATCATGTTGTTCTGATTGTTTTAAGGCATCTAATAAATACGACATATATGACCATTAATTAAAGAATAAACGACAAACCAATACCCAGACTGAGCACAGTTAAAAATGCCAACGGATAGAGCCAATTAAACGACGACTGCTGCTCTATACTAACGGAACTTAATGCACTCGGCGGTAACGCTTCTTGTGCTGAGCGCATTACTATATCACTATCAATCATCGTTAGCTGCTTAGAAAAAGCGCCCATTAAACAGCGTTCACATAATAAGTTTACTAAACGCGGAATACCTGCAGTAACTAAGTGAATCGTTTTTAACGCATCATTTGAGAATAGTCCCCGATCACAACCTGCAACATACAAACGATGCTTAACGTAAGCAAAAGTTTGTCCTTCAGTTAACGGTAGTAAATGATAACGAGCAGTGATCCGCTGTGCTAACTGACGCAACTCATTACGCTTTAATAAAGCCTGTAATTCTGGCTGACCAACCAATACTATTTGTAGTAATTTTTTATGGTTTGTTTCTATGTTAGTTAATAAACGAAGCTGTTCTAGCACGTCAGGGGCTAAAAGCTGAGCTTCATCAATAATCAAAATAGTGTGGCCACCTGCTTGATGATTCGCTTCAAGATGCTTTTTAATTGCATCTGTTAAGGTTTTTAACGTCGCATTTTGCTCGTCATAAACAATATGAAATTCATCGCAAATACTCGCTAACAGTTCCAATTGTGACAGTGCTGGATTATGGATCAACGCCACTTGTGTGTTTTCAGGTAACTGCTCTTGCAAACTGCGGGTTAAGGTCGTTTTCCCTGTTCCCACCTCACCGGTTAACAATACAAACCCACCGGCTTCACCTAAGCCATAAGTTAAATGCGCCAACGCTTCTTTATGGCGTTCGCTTAAAAATAAGTACTGTGGATTTGGCGCGATTGAAAACGGTTTCTCTGACAAGCCAAAATAGCTTAAATACACCCTAAATTTCCTTACTGATTAAATCACGGCCTATAATGGCAAAAAAACAGCGTAAGTGAAAACCTTGTTAGCGTTTTATTAGTTAAATAACGTAAAATAGTTTGCACAGTTAATATTCAGGGGAAATTATGCAAGTTTATTTGGTCGGTGGAGCAGTTCGTGATGAGCTATTAGGGCGAATCATCAAAGAACGCGATTATGTGGTGGTCGGTGCAACTCCTGAGCAACTGATCAAACAAGGCTATCAACAAGTTGGTAAAGACTTTCCCGTTTTTTTACACCCAAAAACTAAAGAAGAATACGCACTAGCTCGTACCGAGCGAAAACAAGGCCAAGGTTACACGGGCTTTGTCTGCGAGTTTTCAGCAGATGTTACCTTAGAAGACGACTTACGCCGCCGCGATTTAACCGTTAACGCTATTGCAAAAGCACAAGATGGCAACTTAATTGACCCTTATGGCGGCAAGCAAGATTTAGACAACCGCATTTTGCGCCATGTATCTGACGCATTTAGCGAGGATCCACTACGCATATTACGCGTTGCCCGTTTTGCAGCTCGTTATCATTATCTTGGTTTTACGATTGCCGAAGAAACCCAGCAATTGCTAACACAGATGATCAACCAAGGAGAGTTACAAACACTCACCGCAGAACGCATTTGGCTAGAATGTGAAAAATCATTAACGGATGGCGCATTTGCTGAGTTCTTGAATATTTTAGCGCAGTTAGGCGCGCTTAGTGCAATCAGCCCTGCCTTAGCAGGTAACTGGAGCGATGAGTTATATCAACAACTAAAAAACCGTTACGCTTACGCACAAAGCCAAAATATAACCGATCAGGCATTATTGTTTGTACAAGCCACTGCATCATTGACGCAAGAAGAGATTAAAATTCTCAGTCAAACTATTCGTTTACCAAATGACGTACGCGACTTAGCATTACAACTTAATACCCACCAAGCAACCTTAACTAGCCAAACAATCACCGCAGAGCAACTACTCAGTTGCTGCAATCAACTCGATTTATGGCGCCGCCCTGAACGGTTCGAGGCAGTTCTAAAAGCCGTTGAGATTAACCAAGCAGCATCACTGGCTAATCAAAAATTATTATTAACAGCAACCAAAGCAGCTAAAGCAATTAACCCGCAGCAATTTATTACGCAAGGCATTAAGGGCGCAGCAATAAAAACCGCGCTAGAACAAGCGCGGTTAGAGGTATTTCAGCAGTATTTTTAAACGGCGATGTTACTTTTCATAGCGCACTAAGCGTAAATAAACGAACGACTCTTTATCGTGCAAACTGTTAAGACCTCTGTCAAAGGTGTATACCCAAGCTGAAGTTTTATCGCCAATACCTGATGTACTAGTCCAATAGTTCTCACTTAAATTGCCCAAAAACACGGTCTCATTAATACTAGGGGTTACACAGCTATGTTCTAAAATACTGGCAAGCTCTTTATTATTAGGTACTTGCCAATCTTTATAAGCACCTGTGCGGTCGTTTACCGCAGCTCTTAATGCTTCTTGCCAATTAACTTTCACAATGCTGTTTAAACAGCTATTGGTTGTTAGGTCATAGCTTTGTCCATAACTACAGGTTTGCCACATAAGTCCGGTGATATTATCACTCACCGTACCATCGGTGTGCATTGTAAAACGCGCTGTAGCCGTTGTTTGTGTTACACCTTCATAACAGGTCTGCACAGCCATTGCTGCAGGGCTTGCTAACAATAAGCCAATTAATAATGATTTCATTGTGTTGCTCCTGCGGTTCTGACTAAGCGCACAAACGCGGTATCACTTTTAGGATATGCCAAATCATTGCCGTCGCTCATATCAAAAATATACGCTTGTGATAAGCTAGTCCCATCTACCGCAGTTTGTGAGGTCCAATAAATTAGTCCATCCGCTAATAAGTTACTATTAGGCGTATTAGGAAAGTAATTCTCATCGAGCAATATTGATTGTCCATGCTTGCCATAATTAAGTAGCGTTAATAGCTCTGTGTAGCTAGGTACTCGCCAGTTAGTACCGCCACAGTAATCAAGAGCATTTACTTCATTAACATACACTTGTAAGTTACAATTATTATTACTTGGGCAAGTGCTGTTTGGCGTGCCAAGGCTACTCCCCGTTTGCACACCATCTTCACTAGTTAAATACCAAGTATAATGATTTTGTCCTTCACGCAACGCCGTATTTGGCAAAGTGCCTGTATTAGGGCTTTTTACTTCCCAAATCAAACCCGTAACGTTATCGCGAATACAACTAAAATTAGCGGCGCTATCTAATAATTCATCGGCAAACTGGTTAAGTTTTGTAAAATCAAAAGCCTGCTCACCTTTACCCACTTTCTCGATATGCGAGCCAACCCCACTATCGCGGCCAACAGAAGCATCTTGACGCGGAAAATCAGGACTTGTACAAGCTATTTCTTGGGTGTTGTTGTAGCATTTGCTCATCCCAGTATCATTGATAAGACCAAGCGGTTTAGAATTAACCACAATATCAACACTATCTTTATCAGTGCGACCTTTACTATCAGTCACGGTTACTTCAAAAGTATGGGTGTTGACCGCTTCGGTTGCCGGTGCTGTGAAAGAAGTAATACATTGCTGCTGGTTATCAAGCACCGCTGTGCCAGCTGTTTGCTGCCAGTAGCATTTAAAGGTGTCTGTTACTGTTTCGGAATCTGTAGCATCTAAGGTCACTTTTTCCAGCTCAATAACACTTTGATCAATACCAGCATTAGCAATAATGACTTCACTGGTTTTGTTTAAGGTATGAGAATACTGCGAGCTCGACTCGCCCCCCTCATCATCAACAACCGTTAACAGCCAAGTGATCTGCGTGTTGGTATCAAGTAACGGATGAGTGAAACTAATTGTTGCATTGCTATTACTATCTACAGCGAGCGTTGGCCCTGTAATTTGTTGCCAGTTATAGCTATTAATTTGGCCATTTTCATCCGGATCAACTGAACTGGCGCCACTTAAGGTAATTATATCTTTATAATCTGAAGGCAATGTTTCGGGTGCAGTTTGAGTGACAATGACTTGAGGAAGCTGATTATTTGACTCAATTTCGATCAGTAAGTCATCACTAACTAATTGGCCATCGGTGGTTTGATAACTAACACGCAGTAATAGCTCGCTGTTTGCTTTAATATCAGGGGCAGTAATGGTTTGTAGTGCACCAGTGAGGGGAAAGCCGGCAATAATTGGTCCACTTACTCGCTGCCAGGTAAAGGTACCATCAGCAGGCGACCCTTTGGCCTCAATAGTAAATTCACTTTTTTCAATAATGCGCTGATCATCGCCAGCAAATACGGATGCTGCGACTACGGGATTATCGTTGCCGCCTCCGCCACCACCGCATGCTGTCAATACAGCAAACAACGGTAAAACCATTAAAGGGGATTTCATGCACTGATTCCTCATTTAAAACTGAAATTACGTAGCTTTTATATTAATAGCCACGCCAATCAATAAATTAAGCAACAACAATGCCAGATACAAAAAGAGGATGTTATAAATAGCTATCTTGGTGAATACGGACAAATAACTTTGTGCCTATTTTACTATAATCGACCTTATACTCACGACCATCTAACGCCTGAATGAACAGTAAGCGCTTCTCTTCTCCAAATACGTCAGCACTACCTATGTAAACCATTTCTAAATAGCGCTCTTTAGCTTCACGACGATTTTTTGGCAACTCTTCCTTAAATGGCTCTAAACCATGTTGAGTTACCTTGATTTTTGGGTGTATTTCAGAATTCACGATCACTAAATCGAGTTTTTTATCTTTATGGATTATGGTATTTCTGCCACTTTTAATAAAAGATCTATCTTGACTCATCGCTTCATCCTACTAACTAACGCCTATTTTCAGGCGTCTGTCTCTCTAATTGAGATTCTATAAATACGACTGGGTTATTCCGCCATGCATTTAAGCTATGGCTAAAATCCCAAATACTTCTATCTAATACACTTGCGGGTAACAGTAAATCATATCCTGTTAATTGCCGTAGATGTCGCATCCTATTAGCAAACATGGCTATCAAGCCATTAAAACTGCGACCATTCACAGAAGTGTAATGATTATCTTCAACTAACCATTCTGATGGGCAATTGCCATTTTTGCAATGTTTTTGAATTACTTGCATAAATAAATGCCGTTGTTCGATCAATAATTTACCAGCAATTCTTGGTGCTAATTGTAATAAAAATTCATCAGTGTCATTAAGTTTAATACCTACAGCATTTAACTCAAGCGGTTCAAGTTCTTGTTCTACTTTAGGAATACCACTGCGATTTAGATTTTCTTGCTTCAGACTCCAATAGCCATATTTATGTTGATAAGTAAGTTCTTGTTCTGTAATAACTAAACTGTAATATGGCTCTTGAGTTTTTAAAAAACCAACAAAAATAGCAGCCAAACATAAACTCACTAAAAAAGTTTCGAAAATGCTAATTTCGTCGGGCCGCAGTAAATTAAACAGCATTATAAATATCAGCCCCACCGCACCGACAGTGAGAATTTCGATACCATTGCGCGCACCTTGCGCACGCAATTTTAAAACAGTATTTTTGCGTTTAACCATAACGATAAAAAATAATATAAAAAACGTACATAATTATAGTCCAAATAATCAATTTTCGTATTTTCATACAACGCGGACATTTGCTCGTTAACTTCATAACTCTCTCATATACAAACACAAAACAGGAACAAACAAAAAAATAACTTAACTTTTACGCCTAACCGACAGATTTATGAGATACGCGGCCGCCAATTCACGCTGTAATTTTGTACACTAGAGGCAATTAAATTTCCGGTATTTTTAACAATGTATGCAAAGCAATCTGGCAAAGCGCTATTTCCATTTATTATTACTCTACTTCTGGGGCTATGTGTTTATCTTTATTTACCAAGTAGCCAAGGTGAGCAATCCGACTTCACAGCAAGTGCTACCCAAGTAACCGCTCACACTGTAGCAAGTGAAGAAAATGCAGTCCTCATTGAGGCTATCGGCAGTGCCCGCGCTAATCAAGCAATTTATATAAAAAGCGCACAAAATGATTACGTAACTGACATTTATTTTAAAGACGGTGATTTAGTCAGTAAAGGTCAAAAGCTCGTACAATTGCAATCGCAGCAAGAAGAACTCACCGTTAAAGAACTGGCAATTAACTTACGTGAAGAAAAACGTCAACTTGAACGCTTAACTGAGCTTTCTCGCTCTCAAGCAACCGCAAAGTCATTGCTCGAAGAGCAACTTTCTCGCGTTGATGCAACCGAAGCGCAGTTTGAAAATGCTAAAACTAAATTGGCTGAAATGACTATTTTCGCGCCTTTTTCAGGCATTTTAGGTAAGCGTCAAATCTCCGTAGGTGCTTATGTAAATAACAGCACAATTATTACAAGTTTAGATGACATAAGCATAATTAAAGTCGATTTCAAAGTCCCAGAAAAATACCTTGCGCAATTAAACGTTGGCATGAAAGTAATGACCCAAAATGATGCTTACCCTGAAAAAACCTTTACCGGTAAAGTAACACACGTTAGTGCACGAATTGATTCAATAACCCGCAGTGTTGAAGTCACAGCCAGCTTCGCGAATAAAAGTGGTTTATTACGCCCGGGCATGTTGCTCAATACAGCATTACAACTGAGCTCAAATCAAGCGATGATGGTGCCAGAAAAAGCGGTGATCCCACAACAAGATAAACATTATGTTTTTCAAATTGAAGACGGAATAGCAACCAAAGTAGAGGTTCACGTTGCAGGTCGTCACAATGGCTGGGTTGCCATTGATGAAGGTATTAGTAATGGGCAGCAAATTGTTACTGAAGGAATTATTAAAATTCGCTCAGGCAGCAAAGTTACTGTGAAGGGGTAAACTGTGAAAATTACTGATACCAGTGTCAAACGCCCCGTTTTTGCAATTGTAATTAACCTACTGTTACTAACCTTTGGTTTAGTGGCTTTTTCAATGTTACCGCTGCGCGAATATCCTGATATTGAATCACCCATAGTCAGTGTAAGCACTGAATATACGGGTGCGTCAGCCGAGATCATCGAAACAAAAATAACCCAAGTACTGGAAAACCGTATTTCCGGTATCGAAGGTATTAAAAGCATTAATTCATCAAGTAGAAATGGTCGCTCAAATATTACCATTGAATTTAATATCAGCCGTGATATTGATGCCGCATCAAACGATGTCCGTGAACGTGTAGCGCGCGCACTAGATAGCCTCCCTGAGCAAGTACGCCCGCCAGAAGTATCTAAATCTAACAGTGATGAAAGCCCTATTGCATGGTTTTTACTCAATAGCGACACGATGGATTCATTGCAACTGTCTGATTATGCACAGCGCTTTATTGTCGACCGTTTAGCTGTGGTAGATGGTGTTTCCAATGTGCGTGTTGGTGGTGAACGTAAATATGCCATGAAAATTTGGCTCAATCGCCAAGCAATGGCTGCTCGTGGCATAACCAGTAGTGACATAGAAAACACCCTACGAACTGAAAATGTTGAGCTACCAGCTGGTGAAATTGAATCTATCGACCGTGATTTTACCGTACGAACAGCGCGTAGTTATAAAGAGCAGCGAGACTTTAAAAACTTGGTAATTAAACGTGGTGACGATGGTTACTTAGTTCGTCTTGGTGAAGTTGCTGATGTAAACTTAGAAGCCGCTGACGATGAAAGCTTATTCCGTGGTAATGGCCGCAACATGGTTGGCCTTGGTATTGTTAAACAAGCTAAGGCCAATACACTTACCGTGGTCGATAATGCCCGTGCTGAACTTGAAAAAATCAAACGTAATCTGCCAGAAGGCACCACTATTCAAGACAGCTATGACTCGTCAATATTTATTAAAGAATCGATTAACGAGGTTTACAGTACCTTGGCTATTTCAATGGCTTTGGTGGTATTAATTATCTTCTTATTTTTAGGGAACATTCGCGCTACCTTGATCCCAGCGGTAACAGTCCCAGTTGCGTTGGTTGGTAGCTTTATGTTCTTACTGGCGATGGGTTATTCAATTAACTTATTGACACTACTGGCGCTGGTGCTAGCAATTGGCTTGGTTGTTGATGACGCGATTGTAATGCTAGAAAACATTCACCGGCGTATCGAACTGGGCGAACCGGCCCTACTAGCCGCCTATCGTGGCGCCCGTGAGGTTGGCTTTGCAATTATTGCCACCACCTTAGTGCTGATCTCGGTGTTTGTGCCTTTGGTATTTATGGATGGCCGTATCGGCGCATTATTTACCGAGTTTGCGATGGCCGTCAGCGCTGCGGTATTCTTCTCTAGTATTACCGCATTAACACTCTCGCCAGCGTTGTGTTCATTAGTACTCAAACCATCCTCAAAAGAGAGTAAATTCAGCCAATGGATGGACCGTATCTTTAGTAAGATTGAGCAAAGTTATAAAAACTCTTTACGCTCAAATATGACGCGTTCAGGTGGTTTAACGATCACCTTACTGCTGGCTGGTTTTGTTAGTTATTTATTGTTCCAACAAATTCCTTCAGAACTTACGCCAAAAGAAGACCGTGGTACTTTCTTTATCATGATGAGTGGCCCTGAAGGGGCTAGTTATGAAAATAACGCCGCTAACATGGCAAAAATTGAAGAACGTTTAATGCCTTATTCCGAAGCTGGCGAACTAAGTCGAGTGCTGGTACGCGTACCAGGCTGGGGTGGCAGCGGTGGTGTAGCAATTGTTGGTATGGCTGACTGGGATGAACGTAAACGTTCAACTTGGGAAGTAATGGATGAGATCAGTGCAAAAATGACTGAAGTCACCGATGTGCGCGCGTTTGCTATTATGCGCCGTGGTATTGGTGGCGGTGGCTCATCACGGCCCATTGAGTTTGTCCTGCAAGGTAATGATTATGCACAATTAGCTGATTGGCGAGACCGGATCATTGAACGTGCAGAGAAAAACCCAGGACTGGTGCGTATTGACCATGACTACAAAGAAACCTTTCCGCAATTTTTGATCAGTATTGATAAAAACAAAGCGGCGGATTTAGGGATTTCAGTTTCGGATGTTGGCCGCACCCTTGAAACCATGTTAGGTCAACGCCGTGTTACCACCTTTATTGACCGTGGTGAAGAGTACGATGTGATCTTAAAAGGCACTAAAGCTGACTTTGCTGATCCTACTGATATATCAAATATTTACTTAAAATCACGCAGTGGTGAACTGGTTCCTCTAGATAGCTTAATTAGCTTAAAAGAAGAAGCCACTGCATCAAGGCTAAATCGTTACAACCGAATGCGTGCTATTACTTTGAGCGCTAACCTCGCCGATGGTTACACCCTTGAAGAAGCGCTTAACTTTTTAAATAAAGTGGCAATGGAAGAAAACGAAATTGATGGCGCCATTGATTATAAAGGTGAATCGCAATTATATTATGAAGGTGCCTCAGCGATGACGTATGTTTTCATTCTAGCGCTTACTGTTACCTTCTTAGTTTTAGCCGCTCAGTTTGAAAGCTTTATGCACCCCTTTGTGATCATGCTCACTGTGCCACTGGGTTTGATGGGCGCAATGTTTGGTTTATGGGTTGCAGGACTAACCATAAACATTTACAGCCAAATAGGCATTGTAATGCTGATTGGTCTTAGTGCTAAGAACGGTATATTGATTGTCGAATTTACCAATCAATTGCGCGATAAAGGCGTAGAGTTTAGTGAAGCTATTTTACAAGCAGCAACCCAAAGATTGCGACCAATTATTATGACCTCTTTGACTACGGTAATGAGTGCGGTGCCACTAGTGCTAGCCTCAGGCCCTGGTGCAGAGAGCCGTATGGTAATTGGTGTAGTGGTGTTTACTGGCGTTATTGTAGCAACCATACTTACGCTATTTGTTGTTCCTGCGGCGTACTATGCGCTGGCTCGCAATACTCAGTCTCCTGAGTTTTTACAACAAAAGCTCAACCAACAAGAAGCTGAAAGGCCGCTAAAAGAGCTTTAATCTCATCGTAGCGTTGCAAACCCATAGCAACGCTACTTTTCACTTCCACACACTTCCCTGCTGTAATTAAATGAAATAATAAACCACCTTGCTCGTTCTTCTGATACGCTAGATCATCCGTGTAATTTAATAGCTTTAAGGAACAACTAAATGAGTATAACAAATGAAACTGCAACATTTGGTGGTGGCTGCTTTTGGTGTATTGATGCCGCGTTTAGGCGCGTGAAAGGCGTTTTACAAGTAAGCTCTGGCTATACTGGCGGCGAAACAACTGAGCCTACGTATAAACAAATTTGCACTGGCCTCACCGGCCACGCAGAGGTTGTACAGATTAAGTTTGACAGTAGCCTGATAAGCTATGAAACCTTACTGGCGATGTTTTTTACCCTGCATGATGCCACTCAGCTAAACCGCCAAGGTAATGATATAGGTACCCAATATCGAAGTGTGATTTATTATCATGATAGCGAGCAGCAAGCGCAAACTAATCAATATATTGCAAAATTACAAAGCCAAATACGCGAAGATATCGTCACTGAAGTTAGCCCTGCAACCACTTACTACCCAGCAGAGCAGTATCACCAAGACTACTACAACGAAAACCCTGAGCAACGCTATTGCAGTTTATTGATAGCACCAAAGCTGAAAAAGTTTGAAAAAGACTATAAACAGTTTTTAGTAAACTAAGCAAAGTGCTAAATAAGCATTTTCATCTAAATATAAAAAAGCCCGACAAACAAAGGTGTCGGGCTTTTTTATTTAAGCTAGAACGAGATCAGAACTGGTAGCTGGCGCCAACAAAGAAGCGACGGTCAACTGTATTGTAGTAAAACACTTCGCCAGTTGCATAATCCATACTTGAGTCAACCGCGTTGTATTGCTTATCAAATAAGTTTTCAACACGAGCAGAAAATGAAAGCGCACTGTTAAATTGATAATTTGCAGTTAAGTTCCATAACGTATAAGAACTAAGCTCTGTTACTTTACCTTGACGATCACTACGGTACTGCATATCAAAACCGGCATCAAAATCGCCCCACTGCTTCGCAACAAACCAGTTCACAGTACGTGGTGAAACATAAGTTTGTGCTACACCCGTTTCGGTATTTTCAGCATTTAAATAAGTAAAATTAAACTGATTATCAAAACCAAGTACTTTATTGGCAAAGCTAAACTCAACACCCTCATGGCGTGCTTCATTTATATTTTCTGGCTGCCATTTACCAGCTGCATTAGGTGCCCATGCAATTAGGTTTTCAATATTATTTCTGAATATTGATATATCAAGCTTTGCCTGAGAAAAGTCTAAACTCAAACCTAACTCTTGGTTAGTTGATGTCTCTGGTGCTAAATTTGGATTACCTGGAGATAAAGGGTCAGGAAAATAAAGATCATTAAATGTTGGCGCTTTAAAGCCCGTGCTTTGACTCAATCTAAGTGTTGCACGCTTATTTAAGTGATAACCAACAGCTGCGGCGTAAGTTGTTTCATTACCAAACTGCTCATCATCATCTAAACGCAATGCTAAATTTGCAATGACTTTATTGTCATCAAAATAGCCCCCAAGAAATGCAGCTTTAGCTACTTTGCTATCCGCTAGATAAGCCTTACCATTGGTATATATTTCATCTTTATACCAATTAAGCCCGCCATTAACGGTTAAAAATTGGCTTGCATTATAACTGCCGTGGTAATCAAATTGTTTACGTTTTGTTTTATAACTATTAGTAACAATCGCACCTGTGTAATCATAGCCTTTGTTGTCAGAATCATCGGTTGCAATAGCAACATTAATTGAGTGCTTATGATCGGTAAAGGATTTATCCCAACCCAGCCCTAGCTGATAATTTTCAAATTCATTATTTTCTACGATACTATCAATAGGCGAGAAAGCATTGTCGTATTGTGCATTACCTTCACTGTATTGACCCAGCGCTTTAAGCTCACCTAACAGCTCATCTGCATAGCGAATATTAAATCCTAAATTTTTGTTCTCATAACCATCTTCATCCGGCGCTACGCCTTGCAATACGTCAAAGCCATCCGTTTTTTCAAACCCAGCATTAAACGACGCTTTAACAGCATCAACTACCGTTGTACCTGCAACTTGATAATTTTGATAAGCATCAGTACCAAATGTTGCATCTAGGCTGACGGATTCCTTTGTACGAGTAATAATATTGATCACACCAGCGAGCGCGTCAGACCCATAAACTGCAGCACGAGAGCCTTTAACAATTTCAATGCGCTCTATTGAATTAAGAGGAATATTACTAATTGATTTATAACCAAGGGTTGCAGAGCCCGTACGTACGCCATCAATCAAAATAAGTGTATGTCGCGAGCTTGAACCGCGAAGTGACACGCCAGAACTTTGTCCAAAGCCACCATTGGAATTTATTTGAAAACCAACTTGGGTTGCTAGTAAACTCGGTAAATCACGGACATTACTTGTTTCAATATCACTGCGCTCAATAACAGTTACACTGGCAAGTACATCAGTAATTGATTGCTCAAATTTATTAGCTGTTACCGTCAGGCGTTCTATTGATTGCTCTGCAGACACAGAAAAAGACAACGCAGCGGCAATTGCTACGCCTAGAGTAGATTTGTTTAACATGATATCCCCTGACCCGCGCCCACCGCACAAGTGATAGTAAATTGACTTCAAGGCCGGTCTCCGGACTTAACATAACTCGCTAATAAATTTAGCTAAAAGTATGTATCACCGTTGCGGGGGCAGTGTTGGACTTCGTTTATATCCTATAAACGCCACCAACTTCCCGATTATCTTGCCGTACTTAATCAACAACCTTGAAAAGTAACCACAAGCACCTTGAAAATAGGTCGCTATTGTGATTATTTTAAGCACAAAAGTCAATGGACGGCTATACATCTAAATACTCTAGGTTCTAGGAATAACCATAAGTTCTAAACTAAAAAAGCCAAACTACATTGCTGCAATTTGGCTTTTTCTAGCACCTAGAAACCTAGCTCCTAGCTTTCTAATCTCTAAAGTTTTTAAACTGAAATGGTTGCCCTAAATCAGCACTGCGTACTACTTGCATGGCTTCTTGTAGGTCATCACGTTTTTTGCCCGTTACACGTACTTCTTCGCCTTGGATCGCAGCTTGTACTTTCACTTTAGAGTCTTTAATGGCTTTAACTACTTTTTTAGCCATATCTTTTTCGATACCTTGCTTTAGCGCAACATTACGGAAAACATTTTTTCCCGCACGTGAAATATCTTGCAGCTCTAAACTTGATACGTCCATACCGCGCTTTGATATTTTGCTCGCTAAAATATCAAACAACTGCATAACCTGTGAATCAGCTTCTGCTTTTAGTTTAATGGTTTTATCATTAAGCTCTATTGACGCATCAACGCCTCTAAAATCAAAGCGAGTTTCAAGTTCACGGTTAGCGTTATCAACAGCATTTTTTGCTTCGTTCATTTCGACTTCCGAAACAATGTCAAATGAAGGCATAAGTCTCTCCTAGCAAGATATTTTTAATTCAAATTTATATTGTCGATAATTATACTATATAAATTTTATAAATCTTTACACTTTTCTATGCTTTGTTCAGCTGCGATACGAAATTTGTTTGATATACTACGGGTCTATTTTTAAACGATTTAGGATTTTTCGTGACTCGGCGTGTTTATCAAACCCTATTTTTAATCAGTATTCTGGTATTTACCTTTTTGTTTGCCCGCGATTTTAGGGGCGTTGGGGTATCGTCACTGCCTCACCTAGATAAGTTGGTACATTTTACTATTTTCTTTGTTCTGGCAGCCGTCATGGTCAGAGCATTCAAGCTACCTGTATTCGTTCACCTCGTGTTATTAGCATTTTATGGCATTGCTATTGAGCTAATGCAAAGCACAATCCCTTATCGTAGCGCCTCTGTTGCTGATGTTGTTGCTGACTTTTCTGGGGCTGCTAGTTTCTTTTTGTTGTTCGGTATTTATTCTCGTTTTAAAAAGAATCAAAATGGCTAATATATTCGTCGTTGGCGATGGTGCCATTGGGCTGCTCTATAGCCATTATTTGAGTCAACAGCACAGGGTTACCCTACTTACCAAGCATGCTATTGACGAACCTCGTTTTTATCAACAAGCTAAAGCCCCAAAACAAACAATTAATTGCCAACTGACAAACCTGACTCAATTATCCGAGCACGGCCAAGTCGATGTTATTATTTTTACTGTTAAAGCATATCAAGTTGCCACCGCATTTAGGCAACTAAAGCCTTTTTTAAGCGCTCAATGCCAATTGATTTTATCTCACAATGGCATGGGTAATGTAGATGAAATAAATAGCGAACTTACAAAACAACAAGGACTATATTTTTTAACAACACGTTTAGCGGGCTACAAAGATACACCTTTTAGTGTGTTGCATACTGGTATCGGGAGCAGCATTTTAGGTGATTGTAACCAGCAAGCAAAAACACAACTCGCTGAAGTTAAAAATCTACTAAACGCTATTCCTGAATTAACAACCACAAATAATATACAACAATTACGCTTTGAAAAATTACTCGTTAATATTGCTATTAATCCACTCAGTGCGCTGCACAATGTGAAAAATGGCGCACTGACTGAACCACAGTTTAGTGGCATAATTTTAAATATCTTAAACGAAGCGTGTACCGTAGCAAATAAACTAGGTATTAATGTGCGACTTGCTGAAGCATTGGCGAACGCCTATCAAGTGATGAGTGATACCAAAAACAATTACTCATCAATGCATCAAGATATCGCCCATAATCGCATCACAGAAATTGACGCGATGTGCGGTTATATTTGCCAAAAAGGTAATCAACTCGGTGTTAATACCCCTCACAATCAATCTTTACTCGATGCTATCAGACATAAAAAAAGCGCGATTTAACTCGCGCTTGTTATTAATAACTATCAACCTTACGGGCGATAAACTTTAACATTGGCAAAGCCATTTTCATGTAAAATAAGCGCCTGTAGCTGACTCATTACACCTTTAGTGCAATATAAGTAGTAGTCTTTGTCTTGCGGTAGGTCTGCAAATTTGGTCGCTAAGCGGAAAAATGGCAAATGCACAACTTCTATCCCATCAATTTCAAGCGGTGCTGCATCTTCTTCTTCCGGCGAGCGAATATCAACAACAACTGCATCAGCTGGTAAATCAGAAACTGACTCGGCCTCTTTTAGCTCTTGTTTAGCTTCAACGTCAATGTCACGAATATCCATAATACGTGCGTTTTCAATAACAGTATTGAGCACATCAAAATCAAACTTTTGCTCTTCAGCTTCTACTACGGCAATTTTAGCTTTAACTGTAGGCTTTTTAGAAATCACACCACAGTATTCCGGCATAGTTTCGGCCATTTCTGCGGTGCCAATTTTACGAGCGATGTTTATAATTTCTTGTTTGTCGTGTTGGATCAGCGGGCGTAATATAAGCGTTTCGGTAACACGGTCAATCACACTTAAGTTGGCTAATGTTTGACTTGAAACTTGGCCTAGACTCTCACCGGTAACGAGCGCTTGAATCCCCATTTTTTCAGCTATTTGGCTGCCTGCACGCATCATCATACGTTTGAGGACTACACCCATTTGACTGTTTTCAACATTTTCTAAAATTTCGGCAACAACGGGGTCAAAGTCAACACTGATAAATTTAACTTTATGGGTTGAGCTAAACTGCTTCCAAATATAATAGCTGGCTTGTTTAACACCAATCTCGTGCGCCGCACCGCCTAAATTGAAGAACAAAAAGTGCGTACGAGCGCCTTTGCGGATCATTTGATAACTAGCAACGCCCGAGTCAAATCCACCTGACATTAACGACAAGACATCTTCTTGCGTTGGTAATGGGAAACCGGCCATACCATGATGGGTGTGCGTTACGACGTAAGCTTTATCATCTTTAATTTCAAGACGAATAGTTACTTCAGGATTTTTCAGTCTTACGCTGGCACCATCGACGTGCTGATTTAAACCACCACCCACATAACGCTCTACATCGGTAGAGGTGAAATCATGCTTACCTTGGCGCTTACAACGTACACAGAATGTTTTGCCCACGACGGTGTGGCCAACCATATCTAACGCTTTTTCGTAAATATCGTGCAGGTTTTCGTAGTTAGTTTCGGTCACTTCAATAAACTGCACAATACCAGGGATCCGTTGTAAGCCATCGATAAAATCAAGGCGCATTTGTGCGTCATCTGATTTAGTTACGACGGATATATTGTCCCAGTTATTTTGTACTTGTACTTTTTCGTCAAGCTTGCGTAACACAATTTTAATGTTGTTTTCTAACAACTTAGTAAAGCGTTTACGCACAGAGCGGCTTTTAATGGCTATTTCAGGATGGAGTTTGACGATAAATTTAAGCATAGTTTACTCGTTAGACAATATTTAGGATTCACGCACCCACGTGTTGGGCGCGCGATTATAACAAAAAATCTAACGTCTAGGAAATAAACAACCGCTGCGTTTAATTAAACAGGCTCTGCTTGTGCCGCTAATTTACTGTATTTTTCGCGTAACAAGTTAATTTTTGGGATACTTTGCTCGGTACCAAATGCTTTAAAAAGCGCTAACACTTTTAAAATACCATTATAAATATCTTGCTGCATTAACTCACCGCTTAACCGTCTGGCTTTAATGTAAGGAGTCCAAAAACTGACGGTGATTTTTAGCATATGAGCAAGTTCAACGGTATCTTCATCATCAATTGCGATCATCCCACCTTCACGCAGGCCAATCACAATTTCGCGCACTTGACTTAACAAAGCCTCTTGAAACTCAATATAATCTTTTTTCAGTACTTCGTCGCGAGATAAAATGTCACCCAAATTGTCATAGAAAAAATGAAAACGCCACATCAACTCAAACAAAGCATCAAGATACCCAGTTAAGTGTGTTAGTGCTTCATCCTGCTTTTCCATTGGCACAAATTGAGTGTGTAAATGCTTACTATATAATGCAAAAATATGGCGAATAATGTCTTCTTTATTTTTAAAGTGATAATAAAGATTACCGGGACTGATGCCCATATGTGAAGCGATATGGTTGGTTGTGACCGCACGCTCGCCATGTTGGTTAAATAGCATTATGCTGGTTGTAATTATTTTATCCTTGGTACTCATATCCTGCTACTCTGATTATTTTTATTAGAGTAAATGCCCATAATTCACTCAGTATTATTAGCCGCGCAGTATATACAAATATAATCCAATAAAATACCACCTTGAAAATTTCTAATCCATAATTCGTAGTTATTGTTTCTTATTGAAATAAACTCATTTACAAATGAAAATATGCAGTCGCAATTTGCAGGCTGATCTGGACAACAAAGACTGTTAATATAACCCTCAAAATAACACTAAGATGATATTTATGAAAGTCACCGCAATTTATCCTGGCACCTTTGATCCATTAACCAATGGACACACAGATCTGATTCAGCGGGCAGCTAAAATGTTTGATACTGTAATTGTTGCAGTTGCTCACAATCCTAGTAAAAAACCCTGCTTTAGCCTAGATGAGCGGGTAGCAATTGCCAATAGTTTACTCACTCATTTAGATAACGTTAGCGTGATCGGTTTTTCTGGATTATTAGCTGATTTAGCACGCGATCATAGTGCGAATGTACTGATCCGCGGTATTCGTGCGGTGTCTGACTTTGATTATGAGTTTCAGCTTGCCAATATGAATCGTCGTTTAAATCCTGATTTAGAGAGTGTTTTTTTAACCCCAGCTGAAAAGAACTCATTTATCTCTTCAACCCTAGTTAAAGAAGTCGCGCGTCATAAAGGCGATGTCAGTGAGTTTGTACACCCTATTGTAGTAAAAGCATTACAGGAAAAGTTACACGGATGAAGTTAAATATCTATTTAAGCACCCTTGTTGTGATTGCCACACCCGCGTTTGCATCACCTTGGATTGAAAGTGACGACCCTTTATTACGAGCCTCAATTGAGATGCTCTTTAACCAAGGCGTGATTAAACAACCGATCAATAGTTATCCCTTGATGTGGCAAGGCATTGCCAGAGATTTAAATACAATTGAAAGCAGCAGTTTATCAACACAAAGTCGATTTGCTTATCAACACGTAAAACATGCCTTAGAGAACGCTAAACAAGGCAGTAGCTCTGGTGTGAGGCTTAACTACAATAGTGAGCCGGCTTTGCAACAAAGCTTTGGCAAACGCGATCAACAAAAAAGTGGCATTAATAGCTATGGCTCTATCACTGGCGACCGTGTTAGCGCCAAAGTAAGTGTTAATTACGCTGATCAGGCACTTGATGATGAACACATAAACTATCATGGCAGCTACTTAGCAGTATTAATGGGCAATTGGTCTGTTAGCGCCGAACAAGTAAGCCATTGGTGGGGGCCAGGTAACGACAATGCATTACTACTGTCGAATAATGCCGCACCAATGAAAGGGCTAAGAATTAACCGTGCTAACACCCAATATGTCGGCCCAAGCTGGCTATCATTCATTGGTAACTGGCAGTTGACTGGTATTTACGCAAAACAAAAACCACATTTAAGTAATGGTGAAAAAGGCGACTACTGGGCTATGCGCTTTGCCAGCACACCACTACCAGGACTTGAGGTTGCATTTAGCTCAGCGGGCTCTGACTATTTAACCAATACAGAAGTAAATCCTAATACGCTGGAAGTAATAACAAATAAGCAACGCTTAACAAGCTTAGATGCCAAATACTCAACTACTATAGCAGAGCAACCGATTGCATTTTACACCGAGATAATGGGAAAAAATGACAGTGGCTTAGCGCCAAGTGATGCTTTTTATACAATTGGCGTTGAGAGCTTTTTTGGCGGCCAAGAGCAATTACTAAAAACCTATTTTGAATATTCAAATACACAACAAGATTGTACAGCCCAACTTAGTTGTGACGATGCTAATGAAGCATTTATTAATTATGCCCAAGCCTATAATCATAAAGATCGGTTAATTGGCTCTGCAACACCACAGCAAAGTAAATCAGCAGTATTAGGTGCGCATTATCATACTATGAACGGTTATGGCGGCTATGCGAAGTTACGTTGGTTTAAAACTGACATCACCGACTTGACCCAAGTCGCCGAAACGTTTGAACGCTTACAATTAGAGCTTGGTTATCAGCAGGCTATTTTTAGTGGTTTATGGAAGATCAGCGGCTCAGTGTATAAAGACGAACTTGCTAACGAGTCTGATACCAACAGCGCATTAAAAACCAGCTGGGAATACCGGTTTTAAGTTTTCGAAACAAGGGCCTGATTTTTATTTAGGCCCTTGATTATACTAGCTTTTTGTAATAATTTGCTTAAGCCTAAAAAATCTTTATTTATAGCTAAGGCTGTTATCATTATCACATCGCATATATTGACACCAAAAGAATAAACTGACCAAAGCCACCAAGGCTCAGAATTTAAACGCACATAGATATCGCAATAAATTGCGGCAATTAAAATCGCATTTAAGATAAGCCCACACATAATATAGCAAGTAACTGGAGAGGGGCTAATCTTTTGATATCTTATCAACAATCCAATGCATGTAAGAGTAAGCAAATCGTATATAAACCAGTTCAAATAAATTGAATACACTAAATATAAGAGCTCGCTCGTTATATAAGAAACGGCCATTATAAATGAAAGTATTACTATGCTTTTATTGGGGTTATTTATGTACAGTACCCAATTTAATAAAAAGACCATTAAGAATCCCCACTCGATAAATACACCGATGTACGGACCAACTACGTCATTTATAAACATAGGCTAAATGGAGTGTTTTATGTGATGTGTTTTAAATAATGCTTTAATTGCATTTTTAAGCCTAATTAAACCTAAAATGTCACGATCGACAATCAAGGCTACTATCATTGTAAAATCAATGATATTTACACCAAAAGAGTATATGTCCCAAAGAATCCAATAAGTTGAATTTTCATAAACCTGAACATCTAAATACACAGAAACAAACAATAGGATATTTATAGACAAACCGCAGACAAGATAAATAAATGACGGTGTAGAGTTCTTTATAACGAGATAGCATCCCGCCAAACATAGTAATGTCACAAAATCATATAATGCCCAATGCATATATGTGACTGCAGTAGAAGATAGCCATGTAAAGAAATGATCCCCTGCCATATAGGAGATCATCATAATAAATGAACTGATTAACAGCGTAGTTTTTCTTTTAACATCTATAGAGTATATAAAGATATTAAAAAAAAATGCCATTAAAAACCCCCAAGCACTCAATGCAGAAAGGGAGAAAAAACCAAATTGTTCAGTTAAAAACATTTCACTCCTATTGAGGCCTTTTATCTCGAGGAAGCATCACCCCACCACCGCGCTGGATTTCAGCTTCACCTTTAGCCGCTAGTAAGGCTTCATTAGATATAGACACTGTATCAGATTGTAGGGTTTTATTACTAGCGCTTTGTTCAAGTGCTGGCTTTGATTGTTGCATATTATTGTATGCTTGCATTTGTAATTGGCTGTTAGCTGTAACTTGCATAAGATTAATCCTTTCAATAAATGTTGAATAAATGACTTATTAAATAAGCCACTGTTTTTAACGCTCTGATAACTGCTTGGCGCTTTTAAAGATGAACTCACGCTGAGCCATCTTACATCTAGTAATAAGCAATTACTGATCCAACATTTTAAAAAACGATCTTTTTTGATCTTTTATTTGCTACAGCGCATCCCACACAACAGGTCATACCAGATATGATAAGGCATAAAAAAACGCACAGGGATAACCGTACGTTTTTTATATCCAGGGATTTTAAGCTACATTTTTACACGGGATCTCCGCGTTCCGACTTTGCTTCAAAATAAATTCCATCGCGACTTCGTCACAATTGTCTCTGCGTAAACACAGTTCACAATCTTTCATTACCTTTTCCGGTAAGCTGTCTTTGGTACAGAATGTGAAACCTTGTTTTTCAAAGAAATCAGGTACTCGCGTCAAAACAATGATGCGATTGAGTGCCAATTTTTTGGCTTTAACTAATAAATGTTCAACTAACTGACGACCTTGCCCAGTAATACCGGTTTCAGGATCTATCCCTAAAGAACGAATTTCAGCAAGACCAGTATCATAAATATACAGTGATGCGCAGCCCGCGACTTCTCCAGCAACTTCGGTAACCGCAAACTCATTGATTGAATGTACCATGTCGCTTTTAGCACGCGGTAAATTTTCACCTACCGTAGCCCAGTGCTGGATCAATTTAGCAATTGACTCTACATCGTCAAGATTAGCGTCACGAACTGTTATTTGCTGTTTTTTTTTGGCATCTTTAACTGCAACTGTAACTTGCTCTAAAGATGTACCACCAAGTGCTTGGCGCGCTTTTATACATGCGTCTATCTCTAGTACAGCATATACGTCCTGTGCAAAAATACTATGCACCGATTGGAATTGTTCTAAACTTAAATCTTCTAAGTTATTCCCTTGTGCGATAGCCATTTGTACCAACACACCAACAATATGATGACCTTCCCTAAAAGGGATCCCTTTGGCGACTAAATAGTCAGCAAGCTCTGTAGCGTTGGAGTGCCCGCCTTTCGCAGCAGCTAGCGTTCGCTCGCCATTTACTTTTATACCTTTGATACACGCTTGCGCCATATGAATACAAGCTAGCCACGTTGGCATGGCATCAAATAAGCCTTCTTTATCTTCTTGCATATCTTTATTATAAGCAAGTGGCAGTGCTTTTAACGTCATCATCATGGCACTAAAGGCACCAAATACACGCCCTGTTTTGCCGCGAATAAGCTCTAGCGCATCGGGGTTCTTCTTTTGTGGCATCAATGATGAGCCTGAAGTAACATTATCTGCTAACTCAATGAAACCCGCTTCACCCGAATTATAAAAGATCAAATCTTCTGACATACGCGATAAATGGATCATAGAGATTGATGCACAGCTTAATAGCTCAACCACAAAGTCACGATCTGATACGGCATCTAAACTATTTTTAGTCGCAGCGGTAAAACCTAACCCCACGGCAAGTGCTTGCCGATCAATTGGGTACGCAGTACCGGCAAGTGCCCCACTGCCCAAAGGGCAAAAATTCATTCGCGCTTTAGCATCTGCTAAACGGCTTTCATCACGTTCGATCATTTCCACGTAAGCCATACACCAATGACTAAACAACAATGGCTGAGCACGTTGTAAATGGGTATAACCAGGTAAGATAGTGCCCAGCTCACGTTCAGCTAAAGCGATAAACTCACCTTTTAACTGACCAAGCGCCGTAAGTATGTGAGCGGCGGTATCACGACACCATAAACGAAAGTCAGTAGCGACCTGATCGTTACGACTACGTCCGGTATGTAATTTTTTAGCTAAGTCACCCACTTTTTCGATCAATGCAGCTTCAACATGTGAGTGAATATCTTCAGCTCCTGACGTTGCCACTGCTTGTGGATCAGCTTTTACTTCGTCGAGTAATTCATATAATGCAGCGACTAACTTTTTGTGTTCGTCACTACTTAATACATCAACCTGCTTAAGGGCACCTGCCCACGCTACAGAGCCAACTATATCTTGCTCTGCGAGTTGATAATCGAAGGGAAGTGAGTCGTTAAATTGTTTAAACGCCTCATCTGGACCCGTAGAAAAACGTCCGCCCCATAATGCCATGAAATCTCTCCAAACCCTGAAATTGCCCCGCCTTATTGTTACGGGGCTGTAGTAAAATTACTTCTTCGCTAGTGCTGAAATTCTGCTTGAAAGCGAGAATAAACGAATAAAGCCTTCAGCATGCGATTGGTCGTAAACATCATCTGCACCAAACGTTGCAAAATCTTCGCTGTATAAGCTATTAGGTGATTTTTTCTGAACCGCTGTTACCTGGCCTTTATAAAGCTTAAGAATAACTTCGCCAGTAGCAACTGTTGATAACGCTTCTGCGCCCGCTAAGATTGAATCTTTAAGTGGTGTAAACCAACGACCGTCATAGACTAAATGTGAAAACTCGCCGCCCAGTACTTCTTTCCATTTGCGGCTTGCTTTATCAAGTACTAACTCATCAATCGCTTGTAATGCCGCCATGATCACTGTGCCACCAGGGGTTTCATAACAGCCACGGGATTTCATGCCCACTAAACGGTTTTCAACGATATCAACACGACCAACACCATGCGGGGATGCAATATCATTAAGTTTAACTAGACAGTCATACGGTTTAAGCTGCTCGCCATTGACAGCAACAACTTCACCTTCAACCACGTTTAAGGTAACAAATTCAGGCTCATTGGGTGCTTGCTCTGGTGAGCTAGTCCAAGTCCACACTTGCTCACTTGGTTGACACCACGGATCTTCAAGCTCGCCACCTTCGTGAGAAATATGCCATGCGTTTGCATCACGGCTGTAGATTTTAGTTGCCGATGCAGAACATGGAATATTACGCTCTGCCAAGTAATCAAGTAATGACTCACGGCTTGATAAGTCCCACTCACGCCATGGCGCAATAACTTGAAGATCAGGCGCAAGGGCCGCAAAACAAGATTCAAAGCGCACTTGGTCATTACCTTTACCTGTACAACCATGAGAAAGTGCATCAGCGCCTACTTTACGAGCAATCTCAACTTGCGCTTTAGCAATAATAGGACGTGCCATTGACGTACCTAATAAATAAGTACCTTCGTAAATTGAACCGGTTTTTAACGTTGGGTAAATATAATCACTTACCATTTCGTCTTTTAAGTCAACTACATAACATTCAGAAGCACCAGATGCGATCGCTTTTGCTTCAACGCCTTCAAGTTCTTCAGCACCTTGACCTACATCGGCCACAAACGCGATAACTTCACAACCGTAGTTTTCTTTTAACCATGGCACGATGGCTGACGTATCTAAACCACCAGAATAGGCTAATACAACTTTTTTAATAGAACTCATTGGTGATACCTTACACAAAATTTGGATTTAATAATGAAACAAGCAATGCGTTTTGCGCATGCATACGGTTTTCTGCTTGTTGTATAATTTTTGACGCCGGACCATCCATTACCTCAGAAGTAATTTCAAATTCACGGTGTGCTGGCTGGCAATGCAGTACAGTGTCAGCCCCAGTCTGTTTAAGCAACGCCGCATTTAATTGATACGGCATGTACTTTTCTTTTACTTGTTCAAGTGGCGTATCATCGCCCATTGATACCCATGTATCGGCATACACTGCGTTAGCGCCTACAGCCGCTTCAACACGATCACTCACCATCACTGATGCACCATTCATTGCGGCAATTTGCTCAGCCTGCTTTAAAATTTGCGAGTCTGGTGAACTGCCTTTAGGGCATACGGCAACAAAATCGGTGCCTAAAGTAGCCGCAAGTAACATCAGTGAATGCGTTACGTTGTTGCCTTCACCTAAATAAGCTAATTTTAGCTGGCTTACATCGCCATATACTTCTTGCAGTGTTAGAAAGTCAGCAAGTGCTTGGCATGGATGATATAAATCGCACAAACTGTTGACCACAGGTACGCTTGAAAATTCAGCAAGTGTGGTTAATGTTTTATGCTGATATACCCGCGCCACAATACCGTCAGCCCAACTGGCAATGTTCAATGCAAAGTCTTTTACTGATTCACGTGCGCCCATGGCGCCATTTTGTGAATCAAGATACACCGCATGTCCACCTAACTTATTAATACCTATATCAAATGATAAACGCGTACGTAAGCTTGGTTTTTCAAATAAAGTAACCACCGATTTGCCAGCCAGTGCTTGACTAAAATCAGCTGGGTTAGCTTTAATTTTTTGCGCTAAGTTAAGTAATTTAAGTGCGCCTTGTTGGTCTAACTCTAGACCCGATAAAAAATGATTAAACATATAAAACCTATGGTGTAATTTTTGTTCCGACGTGCTCACCCGCGAGTAGAGCAATTAAGTTTTCTGGCTTTTGCCAGCTCGAAATGTAAACGCCACGTCGTAAGTGCTGGGCAGCAAGAAGGCTGGTCTTAACTTTGACCTCCATCCCACCCAAAATTACTCCTTCTGCAATTAAAGTATTGATCTGGTTTGTGTCAAGTTGATGTAACGGCCGTTTATTTGCATCAAGTACAGCTTCTACATCAGTCATAAAAATAATTTCCGCATTAAGCTCTTTAGCTATTGCCGCCGCCGCTTCATCAGCGTTTACGTTATACCAAAGGCCATCTTCACCAAAACCGATAGAGCTGACCAGAGGTAAACGACCAAGTTTTAATAACTCCGGTATCACACTTTGCACACCGCCGTCACAATTACCAACTTGACCAAGCGCTTTGAGTTTTTGTGACGAAATAATGCCCGCTTCGTATAAACTAAGCCCGACCGGTTTATGACCTGCGATAATTGCTTGGCTCATTAATTGTTTATTAGCACACCCCGCAAGCGCGCCAACAATATAAGGCATTTGCTCTTTTGGACTGATGCGTAAACCTTGATGTTTCGCACTAGCAAAACCAGCCTCAGTCAACCAATTATCAACTAGTGAACCGCCACCATGAACGATGACAAATTGTGCTTGAGTTTGCGATGCAAGCGCCTCAAATAACGCTTTAGCCGCGTCTTCTGTATTGAGTACTGCACCACCGAGTTTAATGACCCATGTTTGCATTACTAACTACCCTTTTAAACCTGTACTATGGGCAATACCCATGGCTAAATTAATGCACTGCAATGCTTGCCCTGCAGCACCTTTTAATAAGTTATCAATAGCTGCCATCACAATTAGCTGCGTACCTTGCTGCTGCCATGCAATATCAACGTAAGGCTGCTTTGCAACTCCTTTAATTGATGGCATTTTATTACCAAGCAATCTGATCAGTGGCTCATCAGCAAGCACTTGATAAGCTTGTGTAACTTGCTCTGGTGTAACTCCAGGTTTCAATTGCACATAAATAGTTTCTAAAATACCGCGTGGAAAATTACCTAAATGCGGCGTAAATAGCACCTTGTGACCTAAATGCTGCTCAATCTCAGGACTGTGTCTATGATTAAACAATCCATAAGGTGCTAACGACACTTCACAAAAATGCGTGGCTACACTAGCTTTACGCCCCGCACCGGTTACACCCGATACAGCATTAATAATAATGGTTTGCTCGGCTAATAAGCCGGCTTGTTGCAATGGTTTTAACGCATTCAGCGCTGCTGTTGGATAGCAACCAGCCACAGCGACTAACTGCGCCTTGGCGATTGCTTCACTATTCCATTCAGCCAATCCGTAAGCCGCTTCACTTAGTAATTCCGTATGTTGATGCGCAAAACCATAATAGGTTTGATAATCTTCATTACTGCTTAAACGGTAGCCACCCGATAAATCAAATACTTTTTTGCCCATGCTTAAAAAACGTGGCGCTAAGTCAACACTCACTTTATGATCAGTACACAAACATACAAAATCGGCCGACTTTTCAATATCGTTATAAGCGCTATCACTAAGAGGCAATAAAGGAGAATCAAGCAAACCTAAATGCTCAGGATACAAGTCACTTAATAATTTACCCTTATCTAAGCTTTGCTCAGATACATAGCAACCAGCTAAGGTTAATTGCGGGTGTTTTACTACCAAACTTGCTAATTCTGCGCCGCTATAGCCACTTGCGCCAATAATCACTACTTTCATTCGTTACTCTTTTTGGTTTTTTGTTACTACATATATATTCAAATCGGGTTTAACAGTGCATAAAACACTATTTTATGAATGAAATCTGGTTATCGTCGTTTTATATTCATTGCGTCGCTTTAATATATTTATGCTTAAAAAGTGAATTGATATTCATCATAAATACTTTTATATTGTTATGCAATTAGATTGAATACTTATTTTGGATTTTTTTATGTCATTACCGTCTTTTTTATCTATGTATCAGCAATTGATTGCTGCACCTTCAATTAGTGCCATGGATGAGTCATTGTCTATGAGCAATAAAGGGGTGATCGATTTATTAGCTACTTGGTGTACAAGTCTTGGATTTGAATGTGAAATTACTGAGTTGTCGGGCCCTAAAGGTCGTTTTAACTTACTCGCAAAACGTGGCCAGGGAGATGGTGGTTTAATGCTTGCCGGTCATACCGATACAGTCCCATTTGATGATAGTCGTTGGAACTATAATCCGTTTAAATTAAGTGAAGATAACAATAAATTATATGGTCTAGGCAGTATTGATATGAAAGGTTTTTTCGCTTTTGTATTACAGGCAATCAGTGAACTAGATAAGAATATTCAAACACAGCCAATTTTGATTCTAGCTACTGCCGACGAAGAAACCACCATGGCCGGTGCACAGCAAGTTTGTCAGCATAAAAACTTAAAGCCAGCTCGGTGTATTATTGGTGAACCTACTGATATGACGCCTGTTTTCACACATAAAGGACATATGAGCAGCGCGATTCGCGTAGTCGGTCGTTCCGGACATAGCTCTGATCCTGAACGTGGTTTAAATGCCATTGAAGTGATGCATAAAGTTATTGCAAAACTGTTAACTTTAAAAGAGCAATTAAAGAATAAATATGCAGTTGAGCATTTTGTTATTCCTTACCCTACTTTAAATCTAGGACACATTCATGGTGGCGATAATGCAAATCGCATATGTGGCTGCTGTGAAATGCATATTGATATGCGCCCTTTACCGGGTCTAAGTGTGCAAGAACTGCAAATGATGCTGTTAAAAATAGCTACAGAGATCAATAACCAATATCCCGATTCAGTCAGTGTGATGGATATGCACGAGCCAATCCCCGCGTTTACCGGCAGTACTGATTCGGCATTAGTTAAACTGGCAGAAAAAATATCAGGAGAGCAAGCAGTTGCAGTGAACTACTGTACTGAAGCGCCATTTATTCAACAATTGGGCTGTGAAACGATTGTGATGGGACCGGGTTCAATTAATCAGGCTCACCAACCCGATGAATTTTTGGCGATGGAAAAAATTAAACCATCTCAACATATTATCACTGAAATGATCAGAACATCGTGTTTTAGCTAACAAAGAAAGTGCTGCTTGCGTTATCCCCACGCAATCTGGGAATAACGCAACTGTTACTGCTCAGTCCATGTATTTACTAAGGTATTTCTTAAATACAGGATCTGTTTTAGCCAGCTCTTTTTGCTCAGCAAGTATATCTTTTAAAATACTCTCTGATGTCAGCGGATTTGCAAGTACGACTCTGAATACCACTGTAGGTTGATGATCATACTGCGCGGGAGTTAAACGGGTACGGGATACAAAGGAACGACCGGCTTCACGTTGACGTTTTTGCATACTGGCAGTAAAACGATTTAACGAGGCAAAGATATCCAAACGCGTTTGTTCATCTGCTTGAGCTATTTTTTGTTTTATCTGTTTTGGCACATAACGGTATGTCAGTAAACATAACTCAGGTTCTGAGATCAGCTCAAAGTCATCATCTGCTTTCACTAAATCAGCAAAGTAGCGGGCTTTTTCAATCCCTTTATCTATTAAGATTTCGTAGCCTTTACGGCCAATAACGCGTAAGCAAGCATGCACTAACATCGCCATACCAGGACGACTACCTTCAAGCGTATGACTACCTAAATCTTTTGATCCTTTACGTAAGATGTATTCTGCATGATGTTCTATAGCATCCGTAGCTGTAGGATCTTTAAATAGCACTAACCCAGCGCCCATTGGCACATACATTTGTTTATGAGCATCGACGGTAATTGAATCTGCTCGCTCAATGCCTTTCAGTAACGAGCGATATGTATTAGAAAGCAGCGTAGCTCCTCCCCATGCTGCATCGACATGAAAATGGCAGTTGAGTTCAGCGCTTAAATCAGCCATAGCATCAAGAGGATCAATATTGCCAGTTTCAGTCGTGCCGGCTACCCCAACAATCGCCACCACTTTTATACCTTGCGCTGCTAGCTCATGGGCTTTGGCGCGCATTGCATCAACATCAACCTTATTGTTATCTGCAGTTTTAATGGCAATAAAGTTATCACGACCAATGCCAAGTAAATCAGCTGATTTTCCTAGCGAGTAATGGCCACGTTCAGAAATAAGTACTGCAAGGCCTTTATATCCATAATGCAACATGGCACTGATCAAACCTTGTGAACCAATCCCTTTAAATTCGCCGTCCGCTTTCAGTAAGCGATTACGAGCAATCCACAATGCGGTAATATTGGCGATTGTGCCACCCGAACAAAACGCACCTAGCGACGTTTTCGCACTGTGCATCCATTTGCTATAAAAACTGTCATCTTGCCCGTATGCCAAATGATGCATCATACCAAGCACTTGGCGCTCAAGTGGAGTAAATGCTTTGGAGGTTTCTATTTTTACTAAGTTTTGATTAAGACCAACCATCAACTTAGAAAGTGGCAATACAAAATGCGGTAATGCTGACGTCATGTGCCCAATAAAGCTTGGCGCAGCGGTATGCACTGAATGAGCGACAAGTTGCTCCATAATATCTTGCGCATAAGCAGATACAAAAGTCGGATCTTCTGGGATTGCTGCCGATTGAAAATCTTTTTCAATCTCATGCAATGGCTTTTCAATTGCCGCTATGTTCTCATTCAAAAAACCTGCTAAATTGCTTGAGATCTCAAGTTCGATTTTACTCAAAGTTGAGTCTGGTGCTTCAGGCACAGTAAATATACGCATCAGAGTTTCTTTAGAGGCGACGGCACAACGCTTTTGATCCATCTTTATACCCAGTAAATGTAGCTTTGTTTAGCTGAAGATCCATCTCTAGGAACTCCATTACTAATAACGCCAAAACTACAATGATTCCACGAAATGCGTTAACTCTACTGTAATAGAGTTGAAATGTCTCGTATAAAGCCACAAAAGTAGCCAATTGCATGACAAATTAATGATAATTTGATTAATATTTATCATTCAAATAACTAACTATATTTTTATAGGCGATACAGCCTTTTTTTGTATAATAGAAGGGCTAATAAATCAAGGAAGAGCATGATAAATACAAATTTACGGACAAATTGGATAATCGCGGGTTTCATGCTGTTTTTTATCAGTTTATTGAGCTACATCTATTACACCTACAACAGCACTCGTAACGATATTATGCACAGCGTTGATACTCGATTACTCAATGCGGCATTAAGCGTTAAGCATATGCTTGGTGATGAATACCATCAAAAAATCAATGCAGGCCAATATATATCATCAACCGAATACCAACAAAAAAGCCGGCAACTTTCAGAGTTTGCTAATGCGTTAAATATCGCTTATGTATATGCCATGGTTTTAAAAGACGGTAATGTACATTTTAGTGCATCGAGTTACACTCAGAACGATCAAAATACCGGTAAAATCACCCAATTACTCGATCTATACCCTGAAGCAACTGCCGCTAATATTGGCGCGTTTTATTCAACAGAGCCAGTGTTTGAAATTTCAAAAGATCAATGGGGGCATTTTAAAACAATTTTTGTCCCTTTTGTCGATGCCAATGGAGTCACCTATTTAACTGGGGCCGATATCACCATATACGATCTCAATCAGCGATTAGCGCAAAGTGTATCTAAAGCTGCGGGCATGGCTATGTTTTTCTTTTTTATTGCTCTGTTGGTTGCCGGTATTTATGTGTATTTATTGAAACGTGCGATTTCAACCGATACCAGTAGTGGCTTTGCCAATCATATTGCACTTGAATATTATATTAAAAACTCCCCTAATCATCATCTGCAACTTGCTGTTATTTGGGTAAATGAAGTTGAAGATATAAGCAGTTTTTATGGTACAGAAGTAGGCGACCGCGTTATGAAAAACTTGTTGCAACACTTCAAAAAGCGCCGCCCTGCGGGTAGCCAGATGTTTCGTCTAACGACCAACAAAATAGTCCTCATCGCTCCTTTTGGTAAAGATAATGCAGGTTTTCTCGAGGTGATCCAAGCTTATAATTGCAGTACCCCATTACTTACCGACCCTTTTATATACATCACCTTGTGCGCAGGCATCGCCAGTGGCAATAAATCAATGTTACTTGAAAATGCTCATATTGCCGCATTACAAGCTAAACAAGGTCGCCGCACTGTGATTAATTACTCAAGCGCACTCCATGATGTAAAAAACCAATATCAGTACAATGTAGCAATGGCAAAAGAAGTGCGTGAAGCATTTGAGAACAATAGAATTGTGCCTTATTTTCAGGCAATTTATGATAATGAAACGAATGCCATTATTCAGTATGAATGTTTGGCTCGCATGATCACCTGTCACGGGGAAGTCCTAAAACCAGAATCATTCTTAGATGTCGTTAATCGCTCTCGCATGGATGGAATGCTCACCCGCACAATGCTCACACAATGCTTTGCACGATTTAGAAAAACCAGTACGTGCTGGAGCATCAATATCACAGCCCAAGATATGCTTGACCCAAGCCTTGCTGAATTTTTAGAAAACGAATTTAAACGCTATCCACTACCGAGTAATATCACCCTAGAACTATTGGAAACCGAAGCTATCGCAAATTTTTCTGAGGTAAAAGCATTTATAACCATGGTTAAAAATCGTGGTGTACGGGTAATAATTGATGATTTTGGTACAGGTTATTCGAATATATCTAATGTACTAAAATTAGAAGTAGATGGCATTAAGCTTGATGGTAGTTTGATCAAGCAAATTATCAACGATAAAGATATTTATTTATATATTGAGCATATTGCCAGCTTTGCTAAGCAACTCAACTTACAGCTAATTGCTGAGCATGTAGAGAGTAAGCCTATCGCCAACGCGCTTAAAAAAGCTAATGTGACACTAATGCAAGGCTATTACTTTGCCGAGCCTGTGCCACATATTACTGCAAATAAAAACCAACCGTATCCAATCTCTTAACCTAAACTCAGGTTAAGAGATTTACGAAAACATTAAGTTATAAAATACTTAATTTTTATTTCGAGCCAGGATCTAAATTAATTACTAAACGGTGACTTTGTTGACCACTTGCCCAATATTTACGTTCAAATGGCGTAACTGCCAAATCATTTTGATAAAGCTCTACTGTGCAGTCATGTCCGGTGAGTTTGAGTGCTTGAGCAAACTCTTTCACATAAATATCCCAATTGCTGCGAACTTCTAACAGCCCACCTAATTTAACGATAAATGGAAAAATAGCAGCGCCATGCCAGCGACGTTGAATATGCTTCGCTTTTGGCCACGGATTTGGATACAGCAAATAATGATGTGTGGGTTGCCAATTAGCCGCCACTGCGAGTCGCCAAAAGTCATTTAAATCGGCTTGCACTAAAATGTACTGACCTGAATCGGTTTGTTTATATTCAATGTCATGCTTATCTAAACGATGCGATGACTTATCAATACCTATAACTAACGCATCAGGATGTCGTTTCGCTAAATTAGCGGTGCTTTCACCTACCCCACAACACGAATCTAAAATAATGGGCCCATTAAAAGCCTGCACTTTTTCATTTACTTGATCAAACGCCGTTTGCGTATGAGCTGCAATGGGTTTTTTAAACTGGGCAGCTAAATGCTTATTAACTATATCATCCAGCTTTTCATGTAAGCCTTGTTGATTCGATACAATACTTCGTGAATTTGCATCACTCATTAGTGTCTTAACCCCACACCTTTTTTAATTAACGTTAAAGCTAATATAAATAAGGCTGTAATAAATAATAACAACACGCCAAATGCGACCGTTAAATCAACATCCGACACGCCTAAGAAACCATACCTAAAGGCATTAACCATATAAATAATTGGATTAACCTGCGATACGCCTTGCCAAAACTCTGGCAATAAAGTGATTGAGTAAAACACACCACCTAGATAGGTCAATGGCGTTAAAATAAAGGTCGGAATTATACTGATATCGTCAAAGCTATTAGCATAAATAGCATTGATCAAACCGCCTAAAGCAAATACCGCAGAAGTTAAAATTACTGTCGCGATGATCACAAAAATATTATGGATTTGAATATCCACAAATAATAACGACACACACGTAACAATTAATCCCACCAGCATGCCACGGGTCATACCACCGCCCATATAGCCAAGCACAATGATATAATTAGGCACGGGTGCAACTAACAGCTCTTCAATACTTTTTTGAAACTTGGTTGAATAAAAGCTTGATGCCACATTAGAATACGAATTAGTGATCACCGACATCATGATAAGACCCGGCACAATAAACTCCATATAACTAAAGCCCCCCATATCACCAATACGAGAGCCTATAAGATTACCGAAAATCACAAAGTACAAACTCATAGTGATTGCCGGTGGTACGAGTGTTTGTACCCAGATACGCAAAAATCGAATGCACTCTTTAAACCATAAACTCTTTAAGGCTACGCCATATTTAAACATCTACTTGCCCCGCCCTTGCTCTAGTAAACCTACAAACAACTCTTCTAATCGGTTAGCTTTATTACGCATGCTAAGCACGGTATTGCCCTGCTCGGTTAATGCTGTAAATACTGCATTCAAGCCCTGTGATTTGGCTACTTCAACCTCAATAGTATGATCATCAGCCATAGTAAACTTATAACCATCAAGCGTAACGGTAACCGGCTGGACAGGCTGTTTTAAATCAAGAATAAAGGTTTCTTTATCTAGTTTGGCAAGCAGTGCTTTAATGGTGGTGTTTTCAACGATAATGCCGGAATCAATAATCGCGATATTTTTACACAGCAGTTCGGCTTCTTCTAAGTAATGGGTGGTGAGAATAATCGTCACCCCCTGCTCATTAATTTGTCTTAAAAAATCCCACATCGAACGGCGTAATTCAATATCTACACCGGCGGTTGGCTCATCTAAAATTAGCAGTTTTGGTTCATGCATTAACGCGCGAGCAATCATTAAACGACGTTTCATGCCACCTGATAGTGTTCGTGCTTGTTTGTCTTTCTTTTCAAGTAAGCCTAATTGCGCTAAATATTTATCCGCTCGTTGATGCGCCACCTTACGGGGAACTCCGTAATAACCCGCTTGATTTACCAGTATTTGCGTCAACGTTTCAAACTGGCTAAAGTTAAACTCTTGTGGCACTAAGCCTAGTTGTGATTTAGCGGCTTCTAAATCTGAATCTATGTTGTGACCAAACACCTCTACTAAGCCTTTGGTTTTATTAACCAATGATGAGATCACCCCAATGGTAGTTGACTTACCCGCGCCATTTGGGCCTAACAAGGCAAAAAAATCACCTTCATATACTTTTAGATCAACGCCTTTAACGGCTTCAACACCATTTTTATATACTTTGGTAAGGCCTTCAATATTCAAAGCCAATGCTTTACTCATGATTTACCCTCCCCATAACCCCAACGTTTAGTTAGTGTGTGTGCAATATTTAAATGATCTAAAATACGTGCAACCATAAAATCAACTAAGTCGTTAATGGTTTGCGGTTGATGATAAAACCCCGGTGCAGCTGGCATAATTGTTACCCCGAGCTTTGCGAGCTTTAGCATGTTTTCTAGATGGATTTCACTAAATGGCGTTTCTCGTGGCACTAAAATTAACTGACCACGCTCTTTAATCACGACATCAGCGGCGCGCTCTAATAAATTATCAGAGGCCCCCATCGCTATTGCAGAGACCGAGCCTGCACTACACGGGCACACGACCATTTTTTTCGGCGCTGCAGAGCCAGACGCCACAGGGCTAAACCAGTTATCTTTACCAAATACTTGTAACTGCCCTGGCTGTGATTTAAATAAGCTACTTAATTGTTCGGTGGCTTTATCTTCATTGGCTGATAATTTAATGTTTGATTCAGTATCTAGCACTACACGCGCCGCGCTTGAGATCAATACATACACGCGAAACTGCTGCGCGAGCAATACTTCAAGTAATCGTAAGCCATATGGCGCGCCTGACGCACCACTAAAGGCCAGCGTTATGGTTTCTTTATATTGCACTGTCGCTCCGGTTTATTGCTGGATAAATTTATGCTGCAAAGCTGTTATCAATGTGTTGTGGAGACCATTAAAGCCACCATTACTCATGATCAAAATATGTTGTTGCGGTTGCGCTTGGGAGACCACTTGTTCAACGATCTCATCGGTATTACTCAAGCATAACATACCAGCCTGTTTGGCCTGCTCACTTAATGACCAGGTTAAATTATCTGGCTCGAATAAATACACATCATCAGCATCAGCTAATGACGCCAATAACGTATGTTGATGTACACCCATTTTCATAGTGTTTGAGCGCGGCTCTAATATCGCAATAATTTTTTCATTGCCTACTTTTGCACGCAACCCAGCAAGCGTTGTAGTGATAGCTGTTGGGTGATGAGCAAAGTCGTCATACACTTTAATATTGGCAATATCGGCTTTTAGCTCCATCCTACGTTTAGGACTAATAAATTCCCCTAACCCTGCAATGCTATGTTCAATTGCAATCCCGACATGGCGCGCGGCAGCAATAGCCATAATAGCGTTTTTAACATTGTGCCCACCAAACGCTTGCCATTTTACTGAGCCTTGGTATTCATCATTGAGTAACACTGCAAATTCACTGCCATCGGCATTAATCAGCTCATATCCCCAATCAGCGCCCAGTGTTTCACTTTCGCTCCAACAGCCTTGGTTAATTACATCTTGCAGAGCATCGTCTTGTTGTGGCCAAATAACTTTGCCGCTACTTGGTAGTGTACGCATCAAATGATGAAATTGTTTTTTAATAGCGTTTAAATCTTCAAAAATATCAGCATGATCAAACTCAAGATTGTTTAAAATCAGTGTGCGCGGTAAGTAATGAACAAACTTACTGCGTTTATCAAAAAATGCAGTGTCGTATTCATCAGCTTCAATTACAAAAAATGGCGTTTCGCCAACCCGTGCCGACAAACCAAAATTTTGCACGATACCGCCAATCAAAAACCCTGGCTTTAAACCCGCGTATTCTAAAATCCATGCCAGCATGCTTGCAGTGGTAGTTTTACCATGAGTTCCAGCAACCGCCAGTACCCAGGAGTTTTGCAATAAATTATGCTTTAACCATTCAGGGCCAGAAGTATACGCTAAGCCCTTGTCCAATACATATTCAACACATGGGTTACCACGACTCATTGCATTGCCAATAATCACCATATCTGGTGCAGGTTCTAACTGAGAGACATCATAGCCTTGGGTTAATTTAATACCAAGCTCTTCGAGTTGCGTGCTCATTGGCGGATATACGTTTAGATCAGAGCCCGTGACTGTATGACCTAGCGACTTAGCTATCGCTGCAATACCACCCATAAAGGTGCCGCAAATGCCTAAAATATGAATATGCATATTATTCCTTTGCCGCCACACATAGCTTACGCAGCGCTAAAAAATAGATAATAAATGAGATGCCATAATGCCAAAAATAGCGCTCAGTTACCATTGCCATCTAACACAACACTTGTGCTAAATAACAACGAATAAGTATATAAGTTAAATAATTCCCTTACTTATGCTTAACCGCTCAAATGTAGATGTAATTGCAGAGCCTCGCTGGAAAGGTCGCTTATCGATGGGTGCAAAATACACTTTCTAATTTAAGGTGCATTTGGCTTATAAAAAAACGCCTTAGCTCATTGAGTTAAGGCGTTTTTATTGATCTTTTATAAACCTAGCGTTACATCATCAAAAAAACAATTAAACCCACACCCAATAATAATCGATAGATAACAAATGGCATCATCCCCATACGTTCGATTATTTTTAAGAACAGGAAAATACACGCATACGCAGAGAGAAACGATAAACCAGCGCCTAAAATTAATGTTGTCCAATCAACTATATGATCCCCTAATGCCAGCTCAATGGTGTAATACAAGCCCATCATTGAGATCACTGGAATTGCGAGTAAAAATGAAAAACGCGCAGCGCTTTGTTTATTCATCCCCAGCATTAAACCGGCGGTCATCGTAATACCCGAGCGTGATGTACCTGGGATCATCGCCATCGCTTGCGCCATACCGATCATCAGTGCTGATTTCCAAGTTAATTGATAAATTGTTTTAGTTTGCTTACCTTTTACGTCGGCATACCAAAGTAATAAACCAAACAAAATAGTGGTGATTGCAATTACCCACGCACTGCGTAAATAGAGCTCGATTAAGTCTTTAAAAATTAAACCCAGTACAGCGGCTGGTATAGTGCCTAAAATAATCCACCAGCCAAGTTTACTATCATCTGTTGTACCTTGTGCACCAAATGATTTAAACCATGCAGCAAGTATTTCGACAACTTCTTTTCTGAAGTAAATTATTACGGCAATCAGCGTGCCTACATGCACAGCAACATCAAAGGCAAGGCCTTGATCTTGCCAGCCAAGAATTTGTGAAGGGAGAATGAGGTGAGCTGAGCTTGAAATAGGTAAAAACTCAGTTAATCCCTGGATCAGGGCTAAAACAATAATTTCGATAATACTCATGGGTTAGTAAACTCCACCTTCCATAGTTTTTGCTTGGGGTTGTTGTAAGTATCCCACAACTGAGCGATTGTTTGCTTTGCTGTAGGATGATAAAAATCGGGAGCTATTTCTGCCAAAGGCTGAAGAACAAAGGCATTCTTGGTGATTTCATCACGGGGTAACTGTGCAGGAGAATCACACACTACATCATCGTAAAACAGTAAATCTAGATCGAGTGTACGCGGACTAAATTTTTTATCATTATTTGTACGACCATTCTCTCGTTCAATCTGTTTGAGTAACTGACATAACTGGGGAAGCGGTATCTGTGTTTGTGCACCAATGACTGAGTTGTAAAAGTTATTACCTGCAAAGCCAACTGCTTCGCTTTCAAAGACACTGGAATGCTCGAATTCTATAAGGTGTGCTTTTAGGGCAATTAACGCTTGGCGGATATAATGTTCTTTATCAACATTAGAGCCAAGGCTAATATAAATTTGCGCCATCTTAACGTGCCTTGAGTCGGGTAATTTCAACACCTACAGTGCGTGCTTGCGCGACGGCTGCGGGTTTACTAACTCGAATGGTAACTTGTGTTGTAGCAAACTCGGTTAAAATGATAGCCGCTAGTTGCTCTACTAAGGTCTCCAATAACTCAACAGGCTTTGCTGTCGTGTGCGCGATTACTCTCTCACTTACCTTTGCGTAATCAAGTGCTAAGGCAATGTCATCGGTTTTTGCTGCGGGTTTAATATCACACAGCATCTCGATATCAAAATACAAACTCTGTTTAGTTTCTTTTTCAAAATCGTACACGCCTATGATAGTGTCAACATGTAGTTGCGATATAAAAACCTTATCCATAACTGCTCCAACTGGCAAAAACTTAAAACTCATTGACTTGAGTCTACATCGGCTATAATTTGCATTTATAGCCTTTATACACTTTAACTGTGTTTTATTATGTAAAAATTACCCATACAATAGCCTATAGGTACATCATGTAAAAATTACCCATATGATATAAGCGTATAGATACATTATGTATCTGCTATTTGAACCACGAAAAGTATGAATGCAATTTTTGCGGCCAATGATAGCCGAAAAACTGCGATTAAAAAATAAGGAAGCGCGTGATAGCCGTTTTAATGTTAGTTTTAGCCTATTTACTCGGGTCGATTTCATCAGCCATTCTAGTGTCTCGGCTGTTTAAACTACCCGATCCTCGCAGCAATGGCTCAAACAACCCAGGCGCAACTAATGTTTATCGTCTTGGTGGCGCTGTTCCAGCCTGCTTAGTCTTAGTGTTTGATATTCTCAAAGGGACTATTCCTGTCTGGGGCGCTTATTTTTTACAACTTGAACCACTAATGCTGGGATTGATAGGGGTTGCTGCATGTTTAGGACATATGTTTCCGGTATTCTTTCACTTTAAAGGCGGTAAAGCAGTTGCAACTGCGTTTGGAACATTGCTACCCATTGGCTTGTTGTTAGGCGGGTTATTAATTTCAACCTGGGTGGCTGTTGTTGCTATTACACGCTATTCGTCACTTGGGGCATTAGTCGCCGTTTCTTTAGCGCCATTATACACTTGGTGGATCAAACCGCTTTATACCTTACCAGTAACATTTTTAACTATTTTGATTATCTTTCGCCACCACGCCAATATTAAACGTTTATTTAGTGGCAAAGAACCTAAAATTGGTGACAAAAAAACGCCACCAACTAAAGATGATAACAATACTTAAATTTAAATAGCCTCTAAACTATCTATCGGCCAACGTGGTCTCGTTTTCATATCAAGGCTGGCAAACTGCCCAGCCTTTAAGCGCTGCATACCCGCATAGGCGATCATGGCACCATTATCAGTACAAAACTCTGTGCGCGGATAATAAACCTGTCCTTTCATGCCTTGCATTACCCGCTCTAGTTGCGCACGTAGCTTTATATTGGCGCTTACACCACCGGCAATTACTAAGCGATTTATACCCGTTTGCTTTAAAGCACGCTTACATTTAATAACTAATGTATCAATAACTGCGGTTTGAAACGCATGAGCGATATCTGCTTTGGTTTGCTGATCATCGTCATTATTACGAATAGTAATTGCAGCCGCCGTTTTCAAGCCGCTAAAACTAAAGTCAAGGCCCGGTTTATCTGTCATTGGTCGTGGGAAAATAAAGCGCTTAGAAACACCTTGCTCAGCAAGTTTAGCTAACCGTGGCCCACCTGGGTAATCTAAACCAAGTAACTTAGCTGTTTTATCAAATGCTTCACCTGCGGCATCATCTACCGATTCACCCAATACTTCATATTGACCAATCCCAGCGACTTTAACCATCATGGTGTGTCCACCTGATACGAGTAAAGCAATAAACGGAAATTCAGGCACGTTTTCTTCAAGCATGGGCGCCAGTAGATGGCCCTCCATATGATGCACCGCCACTGCTGGAATATTCCAACCATAGGCAAGTGAGCGTCCAATTGAAGTACCCACTAATAATGCTCCCACCAGTCCTGGGCCTGCAGTGTAAGCAATACCATCGATATCTTCAGGTCCGCAACCGGCCTGTGCAAAAGCAGCATCGATTAATGGCAAGGTTTTACGAACATGATCTCGAGATGCAAGTTCAGGCACTACACCGCCATAATCTGCATGCACTTTTACTTGGCTATAGAGTTGATGAGCAAGTAAACCTTGTTCATCATCATAGATTGCAATTCCCGTTTCATCACACGACGATTCAATGCCTAAAATTCGCACTGCAGTTTTCTCCCATGCCCTTTGGCACTTTTAAATTCTTAAAATAAATCTATTAACCAGAGTTTCTGGTTACTTAAAGTGTAATACCAATGTTTGTTTGTCCATCAGCGATAGCGTGTTGCTTTAACGCTTTAACATTTTCAGCTGTTACTCTGCCCATCTGCTCAACAAAATCAATTAACTCGCCTAACACTTCAATTTCGTATTGCATTAACGGATGTTCACGTACCGCTGTATTATCAGCCAGTTCACCTTCAACCGTTAATTGATATTCAATAAAACGCGCAACAGTCGCCTGAGAGATTTTACTAATGCTGATAAATTCTTGCTCATCTTTGGCAATTAAACCATGCATTAAACCTAATAAGGCAGTGGCGGCATCTATCGCTGGATAAGTACCGAACATATCAAAATCAGCGAGTTCTGGAACATTAGGCTCTATTTTCTCAATTTGCTTTTCAAGGCTTATTTTACTTTTCGGCAGTAAGATTTTTTCCCAACACAGATTAAGTGCACTACGCAAAATAGCTTCGTCACCAAATCCTGTTGCTTCACTAAATAAACCATAATTAGGTAGCATGCGTTCAATTAATGCTGCTGCCAGTACCGCTTGTTGCAAATAGTTAAGCTCTCTTATACGCTGAAAATTATTCGCTTTAGTCATTATTTGGTGTCCTGCAAGACCAACAAATTTCAAATGTTGGCCCATTATGCTCGTTACAGTTGGGGCATACCCAATCAGGAGCGGATTGTTGTACTTGAGTGTAGTTTACCAATATTTGCCGCGCCTGGCGCTCTTTAATCACAAAAACCTGCACTCTCACTTGGGTTTGATCTAAAGGTATTTCGCCAACGGCTCCTTGTAAGGACTCACCGAGTAACTGACACTCAATATTGCTGTTAAGTAATAACCCTTTGACAATGTTTGCCTCTACCGCATTTGCAGCGCAATAGATTGTTAACCATTGAAATGGGGGTTGCTCTGTACTGTTGTTATTTATTTTATTTTGCAATGACAACCTCTTTTACTTTGCGATTAAATTACCCTAAGCTACTCTAAGCGAAGTAATTGTTATATAGGAAATAATCATGACCCTCACGACACCTGGACTGCTGTTCCCTGCAATTTCTTTATTGTTATTAGCATATACCAATCGTTTTTTAGTGCTAGCACAATTAATTCGTGAACTTAATGCCCGTGAAGGTGACACTATTCGACCATTAGTCGTTGCACAAATTACTAACCTAAGGAAACGCATTAGACTCATTCGAACTATGCAAGTCTATGGCGTTGCTTCTTTTTTAATGTGTACATTCTCAATGTTTGCATTATTTATTGAGTTTAAAACCACTGGCGTAATTTTATTTGGTATTAGCTTAGCCAGCCTTGCGCTATCGTTGCTAACCTCTTTATATGAAATACATATTTCATGTGATGCGATTGAAATTGAGCTTAAAAACATTGAAAAAAAACCACTGAGCAACAAGGCAGACTAAAAAACAAGCACTATACTCTTTAGCAGGATGATTAAACTAAAGGCGTAAACGTGAACGACTTTTTATTTTCAGAAAATGTCATTGAAGAGTCAGAAGCTCAGTCACCACAAGCGTTCTGGAATATCCTTGTGGTCGATGATGAGGATGATATTCACCAAGTCACTAAACTTGTACTATCTGGCTTTACCTTTGAAGATAAAGCTTTGTGTTTACATCATGCCTATTCAGCGAAAGCCGCAAAAGAATTATTGCAACAAAATCTCGATTTTTCGGTTGGTTTAATCGACGTGGTAATGGAAACTAGCCATGCAGGTTTAGACTTAATAAAATTTATCCGTGATGATATCAATAACCACGACATCCGCCTTATTCTTCGAACGGGTCAACCTGGCGAAGCCCCTGAAGAAGCGGTGATCCGTGAATACGATATTAACGATTACAAAAATAAAACCGAGCTGACGGCAATAAAAATGAAAACATTATTGTATTCAGCTCTGCGTTCACATCGTGATATTCAAATTATTGAGCGTCATAGAAAAGGCCTTGAAAAAATAATCAACGCTTCTAGCTCATTTTTAAAATGTGATAGTGTCCATGAATTTGCATCAACAATTTTATCCCATGTAACCAATGTTATGGGCTTAGATGACACTGAAATTTATTGTGCCGCAGCTGTTAACCAACAAACATCCCCAGCCACTGATTTTAAGCTACTGGCAGCTTCAGGTGTTGAGCCTGAACCTAATGCCGATATGATCCCCGAAGATGTAAAGCAATTATTTGTTGAAGCACACAATCGCAAATCATCTCAAAAAACCATGCATGACTACATTGGCTATTTTCCAACTCAAGCGGGCCTCGAAACGATGTTGTATGTGCGCAAAGGCTCGTTATTAGGAACCACCGATTATCAGCTTTTGGAGTTTTTTGCCAACAATATTGCTCTAGCTTACGATAACTTGAAATTACGCGAAATGATGAAGGATTCGCAAAAAGAGCTATCGTATATTCTCGGTGAAGCCGTTGAAAAACGCTCAAAAGAAACCGGTTCACATGTCAAAAGAGTTGCACACTATAGTGAACTGTTAGGTAAGTTATATGGCTTAAATAACTTTGAGTGTGAAGTAATAAAACTCGCCTCCCCCTTGCACGATATTGGAAAAATAAGTATTCCAGATCATATTCTCAATAAACCCGGTAAGCTTGATGATCAAGAGTGGGCGATTATGCAAACTCACGCCGAAGTTGGTTATGATATTCTAAAGAATTCGAATAACGAAATATTAAAATGTGGTTCAATCATTGCTCATACACATCATGAGAAATGGGACGGCTCAGGCTATCCTAATCAACTTGCAGGTAAAGATATTCACATTGTTGGTCGTATTACAGCTCTAGCGGATGTTTTTGATGCCCTTGGCAGTGATCGTTGCTATAAAAAAGCTTGGCCACTTGAAGAAGTACTCGATTTGCTCAAGAAACAGAGTGGCAAACAGTTTGAGCCAAAACTTGTGGACATATTTATTAACAATTTAACACTTTTTTTGGAGATAAAAGAGCGTTACCCTAACTGATACTTGTAACAATTGTGTGAAATGCGCTTTTCAAATTGGGTACAATGGATTACTATCTATTAAAATAATATCAATTATGTTCGCCAGTAGTGCGGCTTACTTATACAAAGGACTATAAAAGTGAGATTTGAACAATTAGAGCAATTTGTAGCTTTAGGCCAGCTACGACATTTTCGCCAAGCGGCCGAAACAACAAAAATTAGTACCTCAGCATTGACGCGCAGTATTCAGACTTTAGAAGATGAAGTTGGCTATGAATTAGTCAAACGCTCGACTCGCTCCGTGAAGCTAACAACTGAAGGTGAGCTTTTTTTAGAGTACGCACAAGACACTCTAAGCAAGCTCGAAGAAACTAAAAAGCGTTTATTTAAATCCGTTAATGGCTGTGCAAGTGAAAAGCTGGTGATTGGCTATACCAATAATGCTAGTGCCATAGTGCCTATTTCATGTGGCCAATTTTTAGCACAATACCCTCATGTAAAAATCGAAATGCAACTACAAGAACAAAGTGAGTTGGTTCGTAAACTGCAATTAGGTGAAATTGATATTAGCGTTTGTTCGCAAGCAGTTAATAGTATTGGCAATGACATACACTTACCTGATCAACTTATTTTATTCGTTGCAAAAAGCCATCCTCTTGCGAATAAGAACAATCTTTGCAAACAAGATTTAAATGATTACCCTATGTATAGTTGTTTTTCACAATCAAAACAAATTCAAACTATGTTGAATGAGGCTGTCGATGGCTTAAACAAGACCAGCAGTATAAAAGTTGGCAGTATTGAGCAAGTAATGGACGGGTTGTGTAAATCAAACCATGTTGCAATTAGCAGTATTGAACATGCAAGTTCGGTCGCAGAGAATAATAATCTGCTCCAGTTAAAAACCAATAAGAACTTAGCTCATGAGCAATTGATTGTACAAACCAGCCAGCAAGTTACTGCTGACGACCCAATAAACCAGCTCCTGTCATTAATAGAAAAGACAGCGTTATCAATTAATTCTTAAGTAACAGCATGAAAACCAAGCCTAAAGCAGAACTCAGGCTTGGTTTCTAAATCTTCAGTAGTACCTTTGCATCATTTTAAGCTAAACTACGCGCCTTCCCTGCTATATAGTACAATTAATGAGCCTTAACCTGATCCCTGGACGTTATTTAACTGACATAGAAACTCATGGCTACGCCGTGATCGAAAATATGTTTGCTGAAACACTGACTAACGCGTTGATAGAAGATTGTTATCGTATCAACCCCAATTTCAAATCAGCAGGTATTGGCCGTCAGCAGGATTTACAAATAGACAAGAGCATACGCACCGACAAGACCTTTTGGTTTGATGGTAGTAGCCAAGCTCAAATTGATTATCAAAATGCGCTAGAAGATATTAGAGTAAACTTGAATCGTTATTTCTTTATGGGTTTATTTGATTATGAGTGTCACTATGCGAAATACCAGCATGGCGACTTTTATAAAAAGCATTACGACGCATTTAAAGGGCGTTCGAACCGTGTATTTACTACTGTATTTTACTTAAATACAGTGCAATCTGGTGGTGAGTTAGTGATTTACAAACCTAAAAGTAAAGACGTTGAAATCACTATTCAGCCCAAAGCTGGCACGTTCGTGATGTTTGAAAGCGAACGCTTTATGCATGAAGTACTGCCGACAATTGATAATCGCTATTCAGTTGCGGGTTGGTTTAGGAAAAACACTTCAATCAGTGGCGTTATTGATCCACCTCGCTAACACTATAGATTAAATGGCAAGGACGCCACTAAGCCAATAAAAACGACCATACCGACATAATGATTATTTAAAAAAGCTTTAAAACAATGCTCTCTATTACGACTATGAATTAGAAATTGTTGGTAAACCAAAAAGCCACATGCCACACATAGACCAAGCCAATACGGCATTGCTAATTGACTCGTATAACCAATTAAAGCCAACAAACCTATAAATACACCATTTAGCGCAAAAATAATGATTCGATCGGCACTACCAAACAATATCGCTGTAGACTTTACGCCAATTTTCAAATCATCATCTCTGTCTACCATGGCATACATAGTATCGTATGCCGTAGTCCACGCAATATTAGCGATAAATAACAACCAGCCAAGCAGTGGGATATTATCTGTTGCAGCCATAAAAGCCATCGGAATAGCCCAACCAAAAGCTGCACCTAGCACTATTTGCGGTAAATTAGTGTAACGTTTCATAAATGGGTAGCTAAATGCCAATAGCAATGCCCCGACTGACAATAATATGGTTTGCCAACTGAGTAACAACACCAGTATGAAAGCAATTATGATAAGCAACAAAAATAAGCTTAATGCTTCGCCACTACTCACCAAGCCAGAAGCTAAGGGTCTTTGTGCTGTGCGTTTTACCGCGCCATCAATTTTACGATCTGCGTAATCATTAATAACACAACCTGCGCTGCGCATAACAAATACACCAAAGCTAAATACCACAAAATTAAGTAGGCTTGGCATACCATCACTTGCAAGCCACAATGCCCAATATGTAGGCCATAACAGCAATAAAGTACCGATAGGCTTATCGGTGCGCATTAACTGCTTATAATACGGTATATGAGCAATGTGTAAGGCAGCAAATTTCATAAATATAGATAAGCCTCTGGTAAAAATATTTCAGCTACTAAAAAACGGCTTTGCGCCAACGAAAAAATACTGCGTCGCCCCCACAAGGGTTTTGTAGCTGCAGAGTATTGGCTAACAAGCTGCTGTACTGGGTGCTGACAATCAAAACGTGCTATTTCAATTTCGGTACGTTTTAAGTCCGGATGTTGAAAAATAACATCACCTAAAGGCCGATTACCCAGTGCCAATAATTGCTGTTGTTGCATATCATCGGTGGCAGGCAGCCAGCTTTGTGCGTATACCATAGGGATGCCATCACAAAGCAACAAAACCTCACGATTAATACCAATACGCTGTGAACAATCTAATAATTGTTGTTGTGAAATACTCAATTCAAACTCTTTCTCACTAAGCACTTTTACAGAGAATTCACCACACTGTGTTTTTAATTTAGCCGTCAGTGAGTTGGGTTCAAGTAGCCAGTCTTGCTCGTTACAAGACAAAGAATTGATTGATGTACCTAACTGCCAATCCGCAGTTACAGAAATAGGAAATGTGATCACGATAACTCTATTTAATAATAACCCTTTAAATGATACCACTGCCCGCGTCGGGGAAAAAGTGATGATTAATGAATATAATAGCTGCATCAGCCTGTATCTTAGCCATTATTACGTATAGACTAATAACAATTAATTACAGGGCTCTCTACTGAATATGAAAAAAACGCTTTACGCTGGCATATTAATTAGCACTTTCTTTATTAGCTTGTTTAGCAGCTTTGCAAGCAAAGCTGAATCAACTGTGGGCTACTTTGGTTTCGAACCCGATATCATTACCAACTATATTGGTCAGAGTAATAAAAAGTTAGGTTATGTGCGTATTACTGTAGATTTAATGCTCAGTGATATGTCAAACATTGCTATTGTTGAGCATCACACCCCGTTACTTAGAGATGCATTGGTAGAAATTTTATCAAAAGAGCCTGAAGAAAAAATTAAATCACTCACCGGCCGTGAAGAGATCAGAAAGCGTTGTGCCGAAAAACTCAAAACCCTGTTAAAACAAGAAACAGGGCAAGAGATCATTCGCGAAGTATTATTTACTAAATATTTATATCACTAAGTACTTATATAACTGAGTATCTTAAGCTGTTTTTTTAGTAAACAATTGAGCGGTAAACGCGTAAGCCATACCGCTTAATAGCCCACCTAAGTGCGCCCAGTTAGCCATACTTACAAACAACATGTCAGCAAAGCCTAGTACCAGCCAAATCAGCATAAAACCAATAATACCATTAGTTACTAAAGCCGGTTGTTGCGGGTTCAATGCCCGATGGATCCAACAAAACCCAAGTAAACCATAAACAACGCCACTTAAGCCGCCAAAGTTAGGGCCAACCATAATAAACTCAGCCCAATTACTAAATAGCGCGGTCACTAAAAAAAGACCTACTAAAGTACTTTTACCACTGAGCTTTTCAATACCATCGCCTAGCATGATCCACCACATAATATTAAACACTAAGTGCACAGCAGTAAAATGCACAATTGCAGGTGTAAGCCAAGTTAATGGTTGATTGGGTTTAAACTGTAATACGCTATAAATTGACTCAAAGCCACCGAGTAAGAAGGCAATGTAAATACCTACACATAATAAAGTGACCGTTTGGTTTAACCAGCTCAATGCTTTAAAGCGTGCTTTTAAATTTAAGTCATGGCCTTGATAGCTCAACGGTGATTGCGTACTTCCTACTTGCCAAGATGCCTCTTGATAACGGGCATGATTGGGGTTTTCTACAAACGCTTGCCATAATGGCTGAGCTTGATGGAAATGCTCTGGGGCAACACAAATAATTACCGTTTTTCCATCTTGCGATCGAAGCTCGCCCTGTAAGCCTTGGCTTTTTATATAATCAATAAAGCCTTGTGCTGCACGTGGATTATTTATACTACCCAGTTCGATCATCGTTCCACTTGCTCCGGAAATTGGGTTTCCCACTGGGTAAAACCACCATCCATACTGTATACATCTTCAAAGCCTTGCTCAGCTAAGTAGTTGGCTGCGCCTTGTGAGCTCATACCATGATAACAAACAATAATAATTGGCTGATCAAACTCTTTGTTCATCATAAATTCGCCAATATTGGCATTTGATAAATGCTCTGAACCCGGAATATGCCCTGCTTGATACGAATTAGGATCGCGAATATCAGCAATCACGACATCATCTTTATTAAGTAGTGCTTGAGTTTCGGTAATTGAAATATGCTTAAATGCCATAGTACTCTCTTATAATTACAAAAAAGGCGACAAATGCCGCCTTTAATTCTCTTAACAAGTGGATAATTAATTCCAGTTAAGAATTACTTTCCCCGATTGGCCTGAAATCATCATATCAAAGCCAGCTTGGAAGTCATCTATTGAATATTGATGAGTGATGATTGGATTTAGATCGAGCCCTGACTGAATAAGACTGGCCATTTTGTACCAGGTCTCAAACATTTCACGGCCATAAATCCCTTTGATCACTAAGCCTTTAAAAATCACTTGGTTCCAATCAACCGCCATATCAGATGGTGGAATACCTAGCATGGCAATTTTACCACCGTGATTCATGTTATTTAACATGCTATTAAATGCAACCGGTACGCCTGACATTTCTAGACCAATATCAAAGCCTTCTGTCATACCAAGCTCTTTAATAATATCTTCAAGCTTTTCATTAGCCACATTAACTGCACGCGTTGCGCCCATTTTACGTGCAAGGTCTAATCGGTATTCATTGACATCGGTGATCACTACATGACGTGCGCCAACATGTTTTGCAACTGCAGCAGCCATAATACCAATTGGGCCTGCACCTGTGATCAATACATCTTCACCCACTAAGTCGAATGACAGTGCTGTGTGTACTGCATTACCGAATGGGTCAAAAATAGAAGCTAACTCATCACTGATATTGTCTGGAATTTTAAATGCATTAAACGCTGGGATCACTAAATACTCGGCAAAAGCCCCCTCGCGGTTAACACCTACACCAGTGGTGTTACGGCATAAATGAACACGCCCAGCGCGACAGTTACGACAATGGCCACAGGTAATATGCCCTTCGCCCGATACTCGGTCACCAACACTAAAACCGCGAACTTCTTGACCCATATCAACCACTTCACCGACATATTCATGACCTACTACCATAGGCGTAGGAATAGTGTTTTGCGCCCACTCATCCCACTTATAAATATGTACGTCAGTACCACAAATAGCGGTTTTACGAATTTTGATTAATAAATCGTTATGCCCAACTTCAGGTTTTGGCGCATCCGTCATCCAAATACCTGGTTCTGCTTTTAATTTAGATAATGCTTTCATGAATCACACTCAATAAAAAAACCGCTGCGAAGGCAACGGTTTAAAATAAATTAATTAGATAATGCCTATTTCTTTACCAATACGGGTAAAGGCGTCAATTGCGGTATCTAATTGCTCAATGCTGTGCGCAGCAGAAATTTGTGTACGAATACGCGCTTGGCCTTTTGGCACCACTGGGAATGAAAAACCAGTGACGTAAATGCCTTCTGCTAATAACTTATCAGCCATTGCCGACGCAACTTTAGCATCACCTAACATTACTGGAATAATCGCGTGATCTTTACCCGCACAGGTAAATCCAGCCGCTTCCATTTGCTCACGGAAGTATTTAGCGTTTGACCATAACTTAGCACGCAATTCACTGCCATTTTCGAGCATTTCTAATACTTTGATTGATGCTGTAACGATTGAAGGCGCTAATGAGTTTGAGAATAAATATGGGCGAGAGCGCTGGCGTAACCATTCAACTATTTCTTTTTTACCTGATGTATAACCACCCGATGCACCGCCAAGCGCCTTACCTAAAGTGCCAGTGATAATATCAACACGGTCTAGCACGTTGCAGTACTCAGGTGTGCCTTTGCCGTTTTCACCGACAAAGCCAACGGCATGAGAGTCATCAACCATAACAAGTGCATTGTATTTATCAGCAAGGTCACAGACCGCTTCAAGATTACAAATAACCCCATCCATTGAGAACACACCATCGGTGGCGATTAATTTTGTTTTTGCACCCGCTTCATCGGCAGCAATCAATTGCTTTTCAAGATCTGCCATATCATTATTTGCATAACGGAAGCGCTTTGCTTTACATAAACGAACGCCATCAATGATAGAGGCATGATTTAACGAATCAGAGATAATCGCATCATCAGCGCCTAAAATTGTTTCAAATAAACCGGTATTGGCATCAAAACATGATGAATATAAAATCGTGTCTTCAGTTTCTAAAAATTCACTGATCTTCTTCTCTAATGTTTTATGAATGTCTTGTGTACCACAAATAAAGCGTACTGACGCAACACCAAAGCCATGGTCATTTAAGCCGTTTTGTGCAGCCTGGATCAGCTCAGGGCTATTCGCTAAACCTAAGTAATTATTTGCACAGAAGTTAATAACTTTATCACCAGAAGCAACTTGAATTTGTGCTTGCTGCTGCGAAGTAATAATACGCTCATTTTTATATAAGCCTTCGGCTTTTACATCTTCAATTTGCTGCTGAAGCTGAGTAAAAAACGCAGATGCTCTCATCTGTAATCTCCAAATTATTGAACGGGGTGAGCGTACTTAAGTTAACACGGCTCATCTTTGTGGCTATTGTAAAAGTTTAGTCAAACAAATGCACTGTTTGTAGTTCATCGCAGAAATAAGGAACTGACAACTTATGCTGCCAGTTTACATTGGGCTATAGCAATATTGAGGGTAAGTCTGCTAACGAATCACAAACATGATCTGCCGAGTCGATGGCTACCGCATCAAACTCCTGCCCGGATCGTACAAGCACCCGAGTGCCAATAACCGCTTTACTTGCCGCTTGCATGTCGCTTAGTTTGTCTCCAACCATAATGCTGCAAGCTGGATTGATATGATGATCAGCGATACCTTGCAGTAACATGCCCGGAGCTGGTTTACGACAATCACACTCTTTGAGGTATTCGGGTAATGCTTTTTTCGGGTGGTGTGGGCAAAAGTAAACATCCGTCACCTTTACTTGATGCGCAGCAAATTGGGCTATCATCCACTGTGTTAAAGCGTGAAAATCCGCCTCTGAATAGTAACCACGGCCAATACCAGATTGATTAGTCACTATGATCAGTTTATAGCCTGCATCCGCAAACGCCTTACATGCAGTAAATACGCCTGGCACAAATTCAAATTTATCCGACTCATAAACATAACCATGATCGATATTAACCACGCCATCACGGTCTAAAAATAAGGCTTTATTGATATTGCTCATAATTGCTCTTTCTCAACCACAAGGTCAAACATCAAAGCTACTTCATCAACACTTATTTGGCTCATTAGATCACTGCCTTTAACCCGCGTACCCCAAGGTAATCGCTCAGCGGTTTTACCAGTTTGCTTGAGTAAGTTTTGGTGATACACCTCAACCACGTAATTTTGATATAAATAGGGTCCAGTGCGTTTCGGGTTTGAGTGGGCATATAAACCAATAACGGGAGTGCCTACGGTGACGGCCATATGAGCAGGGCCTGTATCAGGTGCTAATACCAATGCAGCTCGTTTAAGTACGCAAAGCAACTCTTTGAGTTTGGTTTTACCCACTAAATTAAGGATTGGCGTTGTAGTGGCTGCAATAATGTCATCACTGAGCGTCACTTCAAGCTCTGTCGGGCCACCCGTGATCACCACATGAAACCCTTGCTTGTAGGCATGTTCTGCAAGCTTAGCATAGCGTTCAGCCAACCAATTGCGTTCTTTTTTACTGGCAGCTGGAGAAATCACAAAAATTCGCCCCTCTAATCGCTCCGTACCAAGTAATCCATCAGCATTACTTTGATCATGTTCGCTGACTGGCATTTGCCAGTTTGGTTGACAATCAGGTACACCTATCGCCTGCGCAAAGCCTTTAAAGCCTTCTAACACATGAGCCTGCTGCTGTGGTGCAATGCGCTGGTTAATAAACAAGCTATGCAATTCTTTTGAGCGCGCCCAATCAAAACCAATTTTAACTTTTGCAGGAATACAACGCGCCACTAAGTTAGCTCGAAGTGCCACTTGCATATGCAGCAACACATCAAACTTACGCCCTTTAAATTTTTGTTTTAATTGCTGATAGGCTGCTTTGCCTTGTTTTTTATCAAACACCACCAGCTCAACACCGGGTAAATCAGCTAGTAACATGGCTTCAATTTTGCCGACCACCCAGGTAACTTTTGCATTGGGGTGCGCTTTTTGAATTGCCTGCACTGCAGATACGCCATGGCAAACATCACCAATTGCTGAGAGTCTTAAAATACAAATATCTGAATAGGTGGTTGAGTCAGTCACAGGTGTCCTTTGCTTTATGCTGGATAATTACCATGATCTTAAATTAACCACCCACTATTGCAAGCACTTATGCTCGGCTTTAAAACAGGTTAAGATAGCACTATCACCTGCAATAAAATAAGTACGCCATGTTTAACCAGCAAACCATCAATGAACACATTATTTTAAGCCATCCTGAGCATAGTGCCGAAATTAGCTTAAATTGGTTTGATAATGAATATTGGCAGCAGCAAGGAAAAATTGTCGGCGCCAAAAAAGGTCGCGCAACTGCATGGTTTTTCTGCCATAACGGGCTAACAGCAGTGCTCAGGCATTATTGGCGTGGCGGTTTAGTGGGTAAAGTGCTAAGTGATCAATATGTGTTTTTTGGACTGGAAAAAACCCGTGTTTACCAAGAGTTTTCATTAATGATGAAACTGTGCGAATTAGGTCTAAATGTACCAAAGCCGATTGCAGCTAAAATATCGCAAGCTGGCTTAATTTACCGTGGCGATATAATTACTCAAGCTGTTGCAGGCGCACAAAGTGTGCTTGATATATTAAAACAACGTCCCTTTAGCGCACAAGAGTTAATTAAAGTAGCACACACGATTGCGGATTTTCATAATCATGGGGTGTATCACGCTGATTTGAATATTAACAACATTCTATTTGATGAAACGGGCGAGATATACATTATTGACTTTGACCGCGGTGAACTAAAACTCCCCGCCAGTAATTGGCAACAAGCTAATATGACCCGCCTTGCTCGTTCGTTTCATAAAGAGCAAGGCCGAAATAAAGTAATGCATTGGCAAACTACAGACTGGCAGCAGTTACACACAGCATACCAGTCCACTCTTAAAATATAGCCGTTAAGCCTTTATTTTACTGATCACTTTTGACGTAGAGCAGCCATTTAAAAACTCAAGTACTTCAACTTTTCCGCCATGGCGAAGTACATGATCAGCGCCTGCAATTTGTTCAACAGTGTAATCTCCACCCTTTACTAAGATATCAGGACTGATCAGCTCAATTAATTTAGCGGGTGTATCGTTTTCTTCAACTGCACCAAATGGAATTACCCAATCAACTGATGCCAAAGCGCTCAGCACCATAGCACGCTCATCAAGCGGGTTAATAGGGCGCTCTGGACCTTTTAAACGCGTTATTGATTCATCATTATTTAAACCGACGACTAGACGATCTCCACGTGCTTTGGCTTGTGCTAAGTAACGCACATGCCCCGCATGTAAAATGTCAAAACAACCATTGGTGAACACGATAGTTTCACCATTTTGCTTTGCAAACTCAATATGCTGAAGCACATCATCAAATGGGGTTTGATAATGCTCACCGGTTTTTTGTAAGTATTGACCTAACTTACGACTTAACTCTTCAGGCGATACCGTAGCTGCCCCTAATTTACTCACTGCAATTCCAGCCGCAAGGTTAGCAATTTCCACTGCATCTTTAGGCTGCATTCCTGCACCTAACATCACCGCCAGAGTTGCAATAACAGTATCACCAGCACCGGTAACATCACTGACTTCAAGCTGTTGCGCTGCAAAATCGTGTTTTTCATCGGCACTAATAAGTGACATACCTTGCTCTGAGCGAGTCAATAGCATGGCCGCGATCCCTGCATCGCTGATCAGTGCTCGAGCACTGTCTGCTAAATGCTGTTCCGAATCTGTTTTACCACCGGCAAGCTTAAATTCATTCAAGTTAGGAGTAATAAAATCAGCACCGCGATATAAGTTTAAGTCTGAGGATTTAGGATCAATTAGAACTGTTTTTCCAGCACCTTTAGCAAGTTTTATCATTTGCTGGATCAAGCTTAATGAGCCTTTATTATAATCTGAGAATAAAACAAAGTCGTACTCATCTAATACTAATTCCAGACGGTTTAAAAGTAATTGACTGTGTTGCTCAGTAAACATCTCTTCTAAGTCAAGTCTAACGACTTGTTGATGACGGCTAATCACACGCATTTTTGAAATAGTTGGCAAATCACAAACACTGACTAATTGTGAATCTATACGTTCATCAGCTAGAATTCGCTCTAAGATTTGGCCGCTTTCATCTTCACCAATTAAACCCAACAAGCCAACTTTACCATCTAAACGAGCAATATTTTTTGCCACGTTTGCGGCGCCACCGGCTTTATCTTCAAATTTACTTACTTTCACTATTGGCACAGGTGCTTCTGGCGATATGCGCCCTGAATCACCATGCCAATAACGGTCAAGCATCACATCCCCAACCACTAATATTTTAGCGTTAGATAGGTTTTTTAATAACGCTAAATCCATTAACTCTGCCCCGCTACAACCATATCAATGGCTTCACATAACCAATGACCAATAAACATATGTGCTTCTTGAATACGTGCTGTTTCGTCATCTTTAATAATAATGGATAATTTAGCGATATCTTTTACTTTACCGCCATCGCGGCCTGTAAATGCAACTGTATAAGCGCCTATTTCATTTGCAGCAGCTAACGCTATATTAATATTAGCGCTAGTGCCAGAGGTAGTTAAACCAATCACTAAATCCTCAGGCTTACACAACGCAAGAACCTGACGCTCAAAAACTGTGTCAAAGTGATAGTCATTACTATGCGCAGTTAAGATGGAAGTGTCGGTTGTTAGCGCCATAGATGCTAATGGGCCACGTTCTAATTTGTAGCGTACGACAAACTCTGCAGCTAAATGCTGAGCATCTGCTGCGCTGCCACCATTACCAAACCAAACTACTTTTCCACCAGCTTGCAAAGTACTGTGGCAAACTTCAAGCAATTGCATTACTTGAGGGTGGTAGGTTTCCATCGTTTCAAACAATACTTGGTGACGGGTTAAACTTTCAAGGTAGCTGCTCGCTACAGAATCAATATTAGACATGGGTAATCCTCTCAAAATTAGTCTGACTAGCTACTACCAAAAAAGTGCCACTGACAACCACGTATAGTTATCACCAAAGACATCTTCGCCGTAAGTTAAAGTTGTTTCAATATTATATTCTTGCCACTTTCGGTTATTACTGATTTGTAACTCAATGGCTTGTTTATATTGCTCACTAACACCACCAAAATCGTTAACATAGCCACTCTCGTTATCTATTAAAGTAAACTTTGTACGCCAAAAAGAATCCTGTGTGGCTGCATAAGAGACCTCAAGGCTATGTATATTCGAAGGCACACCATCACCAAAATAACGTTTATCAGCAGCATAATGACCAATAACATAGCCATCATTAGTATTGCCATTTGTTGGATATATGTAATTCATATACCAAAGACTATGCATGCTAGTATATTCGTAGCGAAGTGACAGATCGCTAGTTAATTGAGGTAAGAACACGCCATAATTATAAACAATATTACCAAATTGGTAGTTTTTGTGTTCTTTGGTATCTTCGCCGCCATACTCAAAATAAAGCTCTGCCGGCATACCCCAATTAAAGTTCACAACACTCGTTATTGAAGCAAACTGGTCGCCAAGTTCATTATCAGGGCCCCCCGCTATTGCACCATTATCATTACCTGCAGGGTCAAAGAATGCTTTAGCTACATCGCTAAAACCAACATCACGAGGCCCACCACCAAATTGCATCATACGATTAATGCCAATTTTCCACCCATCTACAGGCTCTAAACTAATATGTGTGCCAGCTAAGCGAGGCGTGCCATCATGCAATTCATTTTGATATAATATGCCTTTTTCAACATGTTCAAGCTCGGAGTAATAAAGCTCAAAATCAAAGTTCCACCAGTTATGGGCTGGTGCCACCATCCCTAATGAAATAGATGGCGAGGTACGGGCATTAGTAGAAATAATCTGCGCTGATTGCTTAAACGGCGAAAACCAATGCTCTTTATAACCAATATTTAACTGCAAGTCATCGCCAGCAAAACTGACAAAACTGTTATAATTAACGAATTTATTTTGCTTCGCGCGATAATCAACTCCCACTTGCATCAAGGTATAGTCATTAGGACGCCAAATACCCTCAAAGAACACTTGCCCCCATTCATCAGAGCTCACACCACGTTGATTGGCAAGCTTGGTTGCATTGCTGCCATCAGCACGCAGCTTAACACCTACTCGAGTAATATTATCGTTGCCTTGATAAGGCTTAATTTTAGCACGTATTGCCGCGACTAAACTTGGCTGTGCATTTTGCAATTTAGTAAGCGCCGCTTCAACTTCCGTTAAGCGATAAGGCTTTGTCATCGGTGTGCCTGACGTCAAGGCAAATAACGTATCGAGCTGATGATCAAGCTGTGCATCCATGCCAATTGGTAAGTAAGCAGTTGGTGTTGCAAGTGAAGGCAATGCGCAACTCATAAAACTGGTTAATACCACGGCTTTTATCAATTTGAATTTCATAACGACTGTATTTTTCATAATGGTAGTTAAATATTACCAAATTAGCTGCAACTAAACACCCAAAACTCTCTGTTCTAACGCTTTTTAACAATTTCGCATTTTGCTTAAAGGGTATCCGCGTTATCATTAGTGTTTATAATTCGAGGCTGGAAAATGGCACGCTTTTTTTATTCACTGATTCTTTATTTGCTTAGTCCTCTCATAACCTATTATTTATATATACTTAGAGGTAAAAAGAACGCAGGTTATCGCGCGCACTTTGCGGAACGATTTGGCTTCATTACGATAAAAAATACCTCACAAGAAAGCACAGTATTAAAAGATGATCTAATAGTGATCCACTGCGCTTCAGTTGGTGAAGTACTTGCTGCAACGCCTTTGCTCAAAGAGCTACAATACCAGCAGCCAAGTAATTCATTTATGATAACCTGTAACACCCCCACAGGCCGTGAACAAATACATAATAATTTTAAAGACTCGGTACAGTGCGCCTATTTACCTATTGATTACCCTTGTGCTACAGCGCGCTTTTTAAAGCGTGTTAAACCCACGTTAATGTGTATTTTAGAAACCGAACTTTGGCCTAATCTTATGGCGCAGTGCAAACAACAAAATATTCCTGTACTGGTACTCAATGCGCGGCTTTCAGCAAAATCGCAACAAGGTTATCAAAAAGTAGCGCCATTAACTAAGGTTATAATGCAATCAATTTCCGCTTTAGCTAGTCATAATCATGAAGACGCTAAACGCTTTATTGAGCTTGGCCTCAATGAGCAAAAAGTGCATATTACTGGCTCAATTAAATTTGATATAAAGCCAACTAGCGAGCAGTTAGACAAAGTCGATACCCTAAAAAGCCAATACAATAATCAGCGTTTTATCTGGGTTGCCGGTTCCACGCACCCTAGTGAGCATGAGCTGATATTAGCTGCTCAGCAGCTGCTGCTAAAACAGATTCCAGATGCACTGCTAGTTATTGCGCCGCGCCACCCAGAACAATTTGATAAGGTCGCCACATTGCTTGAAGACTCACCATTAAGCTTTAGCCGCCGCAGTAAAAATAACTATCAAAGCGAGCAAGTACTCCTTGCTGATACTTTAGGTGAATTGCAATGTTTATATGGTATGGCCAACATCAATTATATTGGCGGCAGTTTAATTGCACGTGGCGGGCATAACCCTCTCGAGTCAGCGGCATTTTCTGTCGGTGTTTTAACAGGCCCGCATACCTATAATTTCAACCATGTTTACCCTGAACTGATTGCATCAGGTGGGTGTATACAAGTAAGCGATACAAAGATGTTAGCGGAGCAACTATACGAGCTTCATCAACAACCAGCGTTTTGCCAGCAGCTAGGTCTACAGGCAGCACAATGTGTTGCTAACAACCAAGGCGCCATCGCGAAAACGATCGCCATCATTAACAAGTTTTTAGAGCCACACAATGACTGAACAAAAAAAACTAACCTTACCAGAACAACAAACCCGTTTATGGGTAGCTAATGTCATTGTTAAATATAACTTTTGCCCCTTTGCCCGTAAAGAAGTTGAAAATAATTGCATTCATTATCAAACCAGCCAAGCAACCAGCATTGATGATGCTGTGATGGAGATGATCGAACAATGTATTGAACTTGATCAACAACCGGCTCGAGAGACTACATTATTGATGTTTGAACAAGGCTTTACTGACTTTGAGGAATTTTTAGATTTAGTGGATTTAGCCAATGCGCTATTAGTTGCCCAAGGCTTTGAAGGTAAATATCAAATAGCCAACTTTCATCCTGACTATGTGTTTGCTGATAGCGATGACAATGATGCAGCAAATTACACTAACCGCGCGCCTTTTCCTACCTTACATCTAATTCGTGAGGCTAGTATGAGTGCAGCACTTGATGATTATAATGAACCTGAATCAATTCCAGATCACAACATCAATTTAGCTCGCCGAAAAGGCATCGACTTTTGGCAACAATTACTTGCTGGATGTAAAAAGCCGAGTGCTTAATCACTCAGCTTTTAGTAAAAAGGAATGTTACTTTTTAACCCATTCTCCGTTCACTTCAACAAAGTGACCCGATTGGGTTTTTTCAATCGTTTTAGCAGCTGCCAGCGCTTCTACTTGAGAAAGCGACAAGTTGTTCTTTTTAGCGAGCTTTAAATATTGTGCTTTACGTTTAGCATTAATTTCATCGACAACCACTTTTGCCTCTGCATTTTGCACCACAAGGCCTAAATAACCCGAGCTGTCCTCACCCACTAGCCCTTGATTTTTTGCATCATCTAACGAAATGGCCCAAGCCGAAAACGACAAACACACCGCACTTAATAAAGTGACAATGCTTAGTTTTTTATTTTTTACTATATTCATACTTGCTCCTTAAAATAATTCGCTGTCATCACTAAATAAACTGTCGAGTTCTCTATCAACTTTTACGCGGATTTCATGATCGACCTTAACATTTAAGTTAATTGTAATAGGTTCCTTAGCGGCCACCTCAACACGATGCGTACATGCACTGAGTAATCCCAATGCGGTTAATATTACTAACCATTTAGTCATTATTACTTCCTTTTGTTGAATACTCTTGTTCAACTTTTTGCGTAATTTCATCACTTAAGCGCAGTGCTCGTAATAGTGTGAACACGTTCTCTTCATGATTATAGTTAAAATTAACTTGCTGTGCTTGCTGTTGATTATACCCTTGCAAATTAACGCCTAAGGTCATCCAGCCGTCAGGTTTTAAGTTAACACTACTTTTAATACTCTGAATATCTAAATTTTCAAGCAAGCCAAGTATAGGCCCTAACTCTTGTTGTTGAGCCTTTACCGAATTAAAAGCTGCATTATCAGTGATAAGTAATTTAGCAGCACCTTGATTAACAAGCTGCCCACCTTTAACCTCAATACCTGCTTTTGTGAAATAAACAGGCAAGTGTCCAGCTACATTTCCAGTTAAGCTAATACCCGATTTAGCATCAAGGGTAATGACCTTGCTAGCATCTATATTGTCAAATGTAACTAATGCTTGTTGCGGCTCTTCTGTAAGGCGATATTTATCCAGCAAAAAATGCCCTCCCATAACCTTCCCTGTAAGCTCCGTAACAGCAAGTTCATTTGCCTGTACTTGCCAAAACCCTGTTAGCTGCTTCACCACAGCACCAGCTCGTAATTCATTTAGTTCAAATGTAGAAGGCACAACATTAAGCTGCCCTGAATCATAACGACCTGTAAATTGAGTATTAAAATGCTTAGCAAGGTAATCTGTGTATAAACCACTTACACCGACTAGCTGTAAAGAGAGATCGGCCTGTTGCAGATTAATATCACCAGCAATACGGCCACTGACTTTACCATCTGTTAAGGTTGCAAGCGGCACAAATTGATGAAGCAGTGGGTTAAGCTTAGTAACTAACTGCTCTGAAATTATCACCTCAAATGGATGAGCTGTGCTTGTTATATTATGCATTGCCACAAGCTCTATCCCCTCTACATATATATGATGAGATGCTTGCAGAGCACGACTTTGTAAACCTGTTGAGCTTATACGAATATCGTTAAGTCGTAACTCTTCCGTTTGTAGCTTGGCTAACTTTGTTTCACTAGTTAAATCAAAAAACAATTCCCCTGCTGACAAACTTCCTGCAGCAGTTAGCTGATTCGTCAGCTGAGATAGTTTAATACTCCCCATATTAACAGTATCAATCTGACTCGATAAGCTAGCGGTTAAGTATTGATTACTTTGTAGCTTCGCCTTAAAAGTTGCTTGGTAATTATCAATACCAATATCATGCACTTTTAATTGCCCCAGCGCTAATTGTGCTGACAATTCGAGAGCAGGCTGTGCAGCCAATATGCTATTTATTGAAAAATGCCCTTGTGCACTAATATGCTGCGCATCAACATCGATAAAATCAGGCAGCGCAGCCACTTTTAACTGATAGTTACCATCAATATCACTGCTAACAACACTCGCGGCTATATCTAATAATGCAATATCATCACTCGAAAACGACAACGCGAATTGTGCCAATAGGGTTTCTAAAGGGTTCTTTATATCAACCGCTAACTGTTTAACATTCATGAGCAGTTGTGATCCTGCCTGCAATGTTAGCTGATCTAATGTCAATTGAGTGTCTTGCACAATTATCTTACTAGGTAAAACTAATCGCCAATTTAACGGTATTTGCCGAGTAACAAATTGCTGCTGTGCATCATCATCGATAACACCAGCCAAACTTTGTAAACACTCATTTTTGCCATTGAGTGTTGTTGCTAATTGCTGAGCATCTAGGGTTAATGTTTTTGAATTTAAGTTATAGTGACTGCTGACTTTGCCACTACTTTTAATTGTCATCGAGCAGGTATTAATGGCGTAAGTGAAATCAGCACCTAGCTGAGTATCTATATCGAGTACAATACCATCAAAAGCGAATCTATGTTGGCTAGTTAAATTAAGTCCTGCAATCGAGTTTACAGTCGCGGCCTTAACTGTAGAAAGTAGTCGCTCATCAAGCTCAATATTTCCTGCCAACTTGGTATTTTTAACGTCAACCTCAGCTTTCACATCACCAGTAACAACAAACTGATTTAACACCGGCTCATTTATGCTGATAATAAGTGGTTTTTTTAATTGAGACTGAGTGATCACTAAACGTTTTAGGTGTAACAACGGGCGAGCTTGCGGTAACGCCAAAGCAAGCTTTTTAGCCACACTAGGCTGAGTCGAAGAATCGGGAGTTACCAGTATTAAATTTGCACGGTTAACCGTGATGTTTTGAGTATTGGCCGTAATATCAGCTAATTCAAGCAACTGCCCTTGATAGCCAATACATGCTCGCTGTACATGGAGATCCAGATTGGTTGTTAACGACCAATCCAAACAATGCAGTTCAACTCCAGCTTGATGCAGTGAAGGAGCAACAAAATGCAAGGTGATCGGCATGCGAAAAATATAACCAAGTGAAAGTACACTTAGCACTAGAATTAATAACCCCCAACCTACACGCTTAAACATATTATCCTTAAAATACCTTTGACCTTTGACCTTTGACCTTTGACCAGCATAAACAAAAAAGGCTGCATAGTGCAGCCTTTTATTCTAGTACTAGATAATGAATCTAGTGTGTATAAATATAGTTTAACCTACATTTTTACGTGCATTGCGGAACATACGCATCCATGGGCTATCTTCGCGCCACTCATCTGGGTGCCACGAGTTAGCAACCGCACGGAATACACGTTCAGGATGTGGCATCATTACTGTAGCACGGCCATCAGCTGAAGTAATACCTGTGATACCTTCTGGCGAGCCGTTCGGGTTAGCAGGATATTGTGTCGTAGGGTTACCGTAGTTATCAACAAACTTAACCGCTACAGTACCTGACTCAAGCGCTGCTTTCACTGCTGCATCATTAGCAAACTCAGCATGACCTTCACCGTGAGACACAGCGATAGGCATACGAGAGCCCGCCATACCGTTGAAGAATACCGAAGGATTCTCTTGCACTTCAACTAAGCTAAAACGTGCTTCAAAACGTTCCGATTTATTTGTCACAAAGCGTGGCCAATGTTCAGTGCCAGGAATCAACTCTTTTAATGTTGATAACATCTGACAACCGTTACACACACCTAAACTAAATGAGTCTTGGCGCTCAAAGAAGCTTTGGAACTGCTCACGTGCCATATCATTAAATAAGATTGATTTAGCCCAACCTTCACCAGCACCTAACACGTCACCGTAAGAGAAGCCGCCACATGCCACTAAGCCTTTAAACTCTTCCAGACTTAAACGCCCTTCAAGAATATCGCTCATGTGTACATCAACTGCCGCAAAACCAGCACGGTTAAATGCAGCTGCCATTTCTAAATGCGAGTTAACACCTTGCTCTCGTAAGATAGCCATTTTAGGCTTAGCGCCTGTCGCAATATACGGTGCTGCCACATCTTCATTTAAATCGAAGTTTAGTTTAACGTTAAGACCAGGGTCTTTAACATCAAACTTTGCATCAAATTCTTGCTTAGCACAATCAGGGTTATCACGACGTGCTTGCATTTGGTAGGTGGTTTCTGCCCAAATAGTACGTAATTCAGTACGCGTATTACTAAGTACAGGGTTACCAGCGCGGTTAAATACCACACTGTCGTCACTGTTAAGTGTGCCAATTTCATGGCTGATTGCAGCAATGCCATGCTCAGCAAATACTGCATTCACGACCTCTAAATCACTGTTAGCAACTTGGATTACCGCACCGAGCTCTTCATTATAAAGTGCTTCAATGTCAGAACCTGTTAAACCATCTAAATTAACAGTCACACCAGTATGACCCGCAAATGCCATTTCAGCCACTGTGGTAAATAAACCACCGTCTGAACGGTCATGATAAGCAAGTAACTTATTATCAGCGACTAACGCTTGCATTGCATTGTAAAAGCCTTTTAGTAATTCAGGGCTATCTACATCTGGCGTTACATCACCTAATTGCTTATAAACTTGCGCTAAACTTGAAGCACCTAGTCGGTTTTTACCTGCACCTAAGTCAACCAAGATAAGTGAGGTTTCACCTTTATCTGTACGTAGCTGCGGAGTAACCGTTTTACGTACATCGTCAACACGACCAAACGCGGTGATAATAAGTGATAATGGTGCGGTTACTGACTTCTGCTCGCCATTCTCATCCCACTGGGTTTTCATCGACATAGAGTCTTTACCCACAGGGATGGTTAAACCAAGCGCAGGGCAAAGCTCTTCACCCACCGCTTTAACTGCTTCGTAAAGACCCGCATCTTCGCCAGGGTGACCAGCTGCTGCCATCCAGTTAGCAGACAACTTAATGTTTTCAAGCGGTCCAATGTTAGCACAAGCAATATTGGTTAATGATTCAGCTACGGCCAAACGTGCTGATGCACCGTAATTAAGCAATGCTGCAGGTGTTCGCTCACCAAGAGACATTGCCTCACCATGGTAAGTGTCATACGTTGCTGCAGTTACGGCACAGTTAGCAACTGGCACCTGCCAAGGACCAACCATTTGGTCACGAGCAACTAGCCCTGTTACTGAGCGGTCACCAATGGTGATCAAGAACGTCTTTTCAGCAATCGCAGGTAAACGTAATAAACGTGTTGCCGCTTCACTTACGTCAATATTTGTAGTATCCAGCGCTTTACCAATAACTTGTTGAGATTGCGCTTCACGGTGCATTTTAGGTGCTTTGCCTAATAACACATCCAGTGGTAAATCAACGGGGTTGTTACCAAAATGGCTATCTGCAACGGTTAAATGACGCTCTTCAGTCGCTTCACCAATCACTGCATATTGCGCACGTTCACGCTTACAAATGGCTTCAAAACGGTCAAAATCTTCAACCGCGACAGCAAGTACATAACGCTCTTGAGACTCGTTACACCAGATCTCATGCGGTGCCATGCCCGGCTCATCATTTGGAATATCGCGCAGTTGGAATTTGCCCCCACGACCACCGTCATTAACAAGCTCAGGGAATGCATTTGATAAACCGCCCGCGCCGACATCGTGAATAAACGCGATTGGGTTAGCATCACCTAACTGCCAGCATTTATCGATGACTTCTTGACAACGACGTTCCATTTCTGGGTTTTCACGTTGCACTGATGCAAAATCTAAATCTTCATTTGATTGGCCTGACGCCATTGATGAAGCGGCACCGCCACCTAAACCAATGTTCATCGCTGGGCCACCTAACGCAATCAACTTAGCACCAACAGGAATTTCACCTTTTTGTACATGGTCAGTACGAATATTACCTAAACCACCGGCAAGCATAATTGGCTTGTGGTAACCACGCACCTCAAGGCCATTATGACTGATTACTTGCTCTTCATAAGTGCGGAAGTAACCGACTAAGTTTGGACGACCAAACTCATTATTAAACGCAGCGCCACCCAATGGGCCCTCAGTCATAATATCTAATGCTGTAACGATACGAGCAGGCTTACCAAAATCAGTTTCCCACGGTTGCTCGTAACCAGGAATACGTAAGTTTGATACAGTAAAGCCAACTAAACCTGCTTTTGGCTTAGAGCCACGGCCTGTTGCACCTTCATCACGAATTTCACCACCTGAACCGGTAGCAGCACCAGAAAATGGAGCAATCGCAGTTGGGTGGTTATGGGTTTCAACTTTCATCAAGATTTCAATGTTCTCTTGATGATATGCATATTCACCTTCAGCATTTGGGAAGAAACGACCTGCTTTCGAACCTTTCATTACTGCGGCGTTATCTTTATAAGCAGATAATACGTTTTCAGGGTTTAGCTCGTAGGTATTTTTAATCATTTTGAATAGCGATTTAGGCTGAACTACACCATCGATGGTCCAATCTGCATTAAAAATTTTATGACGACAATGCTCTGAGTTTGCTTGTGCAAACATAAATAATTCAATGTCGTTCGGGTTACGCCCTAACTTTTGGAAGTTTTCTACCAAGTAATCAATTTCGTCATCAGCAAGGGCAAAACCTTGCTCAACGTTTGCAGTTGCTAGCGCTTCACGGCCGCCGGCTAAAATGTCAACTGATGACATTTGACTCGGTGCATCAGTACGGAATAACGTCGCAGCGTCGTCCATTGCGCTGTGCGTTGCTTCGGTCATGCGGTCATGTAATAAGGCTGCAACTTGATTTAATTGCTCAGCGTTTAAGTCACCTTCAACATAATAAGCGATGCCGCGCTCAACACGGTGTACTTGAGTTAAGCCACAATTATGTGCAATATCCGTCGCTTTTGAAGCCCATGGCGAGATTGTGCCAGGACGAGGCGTTACTAACACCAAAGTGCCTGCAGGTGTATGTTCGGCAATCGTTGGACCATAGGTAAGTAACTTCTCAAGCTTAGTTTGCTCATCACTTGACAGCTGTGCGGTTAGATCTGCAAAGTGTGCATACTCAGCGTATACATTAGTGACTGGAAGTTGCGCCTGTTGGCAACGGGCTAAAATTTTCTGAACTCTAAAATCGGAAAGTGCTGGTGCACCACGAAGGATCAACATAGGTATTTTCATCCGGGGTTAGGGATTGAACGATATTTTAGGCGGGTATTATATACTCAAGTAACTCGGAAATACAGGTTAAGCAGGGAATTAAAATTGCGGCAAGAGCGCTATAAGTTAGCATCGTTTATTACTAATAATGCCTAGTGGCAGATGAAATATCAAACACAGTAAAGTCAACTATGACAAATCGCCAAGTGACGTCATCGCAAAGTTTTGATATAAGGGTGTAATAGCATTCAAGGGGCACAGTATGTTTAAACAAAAGCTAATAACAATCATTACGTTAGTAATGCTTTTGTGTGCCTGCGATATGCAACAGCAGCAATCTCAACTCAGCCAAATAAAAACTCAAAACAAAATCAGAGTAGGTACGTTAGCTGGAGCAAGTAATTATTATCAAGCAGTGCAAGGTGAACAAGGATTTGAATATGAGTTAGCGCAAGAGTTTGCAGATCACCTTGGGGTTGAACTGGAGATGGTGCCATTTTTTAACTTATCCGACATGTTTTCACGCTTAGATAGCGGCGATTTAGACTTAATAGCCTCTGGTTTAACGTACAATAAAGTACGCGCCCAAGATTACCGTTTTGGCCCAACCTATCGCACAATTAGCCAAAAACTGGTTTATAAACAAGGTAGAGTAAGACCTCGTGATTTTGATGATCTAACCGATAACCTGACAGTACTTGCCAAAAGTAGCCATTCATTGGCACTGCAACAAATTAAACAAACTCACCCCAATTTAAATTGGCGCGAAACAGAAGATCTCGACGAAGAAGAGCTATTACAAGCAGTGATCGATGGTGATATTGATTACACTCTTGCCGACTCACATACCCTATCGTTGTTTCGTCGCTATCACCCTAATCTTAGTATTGGTTTTTCTGTCACTCGTAACGATCCCATTGCTTGGCTGCTGCGCAAAGACGGCGACGATTCGTTATATGCGTTAATGGTGCCGTTTTTTGGTGAAGTAAAACAAAGTAATCAGCTTTATGTACTTGAAGAAAAATATTTTGGCCATGTCCGCCAATTTAACTACGTTAATACCCTTGCCTATATTGAAGCAATTAAAGAAACACTGCCAAAATATCAACCTTGGTTTGAGCAATATGCAGGCAGCCTAGATTGGCGATTACTTGCAGCTTTAAGTTATCAAGAATCAATGTGGAATCCGCGAGCAAAATCCCCCACAGGAGTTCGTGGTATTATGATGCTCACTCGTGATACTGCAAAGCAGGTCGGCGTAACTAATCGTCTTGCTCCTGAGCAAAATATCAAAGGCGGCGCAGAATATTTGACGAAGCTAGAAAAACGAATTCCCGACCGCGTTCCTCAGCCAGATCGTACTTGGCTAGCTTTAGCATCCTATAATATTGGTTGGGGTCACGTGAACGATGCTCGTATTATTACCGAGCAGCAAGGTGCTAGCCCTGATAAATGGGCTGATGTGAAAAAACGCTTACCGCTATTAATCAAAAAACGTTACTACCGTAAAACCAAGTATGGCTATTCGCGCGGTGACGTTGCAGTCAAGTATGTGGATAATATTCGTCGTTACTACGATGCACTAGTTTGGTTAGATGAAAATGACGCGATCAGCACACCGACTACTGAACCCGATGATGCTGAACAAATAGATCAACCTACTACCCAAGCTGCTGAGATTAAAAATCCAAAGCCTGCCACAATACAAACCACGGTCTCCCCAGCAAAAGATGACAGTATCGATGAGCAAGCACCGCAAAAAAAAGATAACGGCGAACAATAAAAATAACTTTAAATGCGATAGGTACGCGCAAACTAAAATATCTATTTACTTGTCATCAAATGATCACTAATGTGTAGTATCAAGTATATAATTAACTTATATCTTTTCTCACTCTCACATTTTCAGGAGAAACCATGCTGAAACGTCGGCGTACACATTCGTTCAAACGAAATGTTATTTATTCATCATCTACCCGTCGCAGAATAATGCTGCGTAATTTACATAGAAAAGTAATTTGGCGTCGCAGAATGTTTGCAATGCAACAAATGGCAGAGTTAACCATTGCAGCACCTGCAGGTTAAGCCTTCAGGTCACGCAAAGCTTTCTTTGCAGCTTTTATTTCTTGACGGCGGCGTTTAAAAAAATCAGAAATAGTTTGCCCACATAACTCACCTAGTATTCCGGCCTCAACTTCAACCTGATGATTTAATCTAGGATCTTGTAATAGATTCATAATAGAGCCTGCTGATCCTGTTTTTTCATCCGCAGCACCAAACACTAAACGTTTGATACGACTGTGTACTAGCAACCCGGCGCACATAGAGCATGGCTCCAACGTGACGTATAAAGTACAATCAATCAAGCGGTAATTATTAACGACCTTGCCACCTTCGCGTATCGCAATCATCTCTGCATGAGCAGAAGGATCGTTATCGGTAATCGAACGATTATAGCCAGCTGCAATCAACTGATTATCTTTGACCAGTACAGCACCGACAGGAATTTCATTCAACTGCTCCGCTTTTTTTGCATACTCTAGAGCTTGCGCCATCCAATATTGATCGTTCAATTGTTCACTCATTGACTTAATCTTTAACTAATTATTGTTTAATTATACTCACTTAGGCCATTAAAACGCTAAATATACTGATTAGTGATAAAAATAAAACAAATTAAAACAGCTTTAACATGGCTCACCCCGTGCGATTTACGATATAATCTCTCGCTTTTTTTATTTAGCTCACAACACACGGGTAGCAAATGAAATTTCCTGGACGCCGCAGGCATAAACATTATTTTCCAGTGGAAGCCAAAGATCCACTTACTAATCAACTCAACGCCAGTGATAAGTTGCAACGCAGCTACATCACAGGGATAGATCAAATCGTAGTTGATATAGAAGCTAAAGTCGATCAAGCTTTCCTTGACGAATTTCAACTGCGCCGAGGTATGTCGCAAGTTATTGATAGTGATATAACCAATGCATTATATGACCGCTTAAAACTCAACGATATGATCGATTATGAGTTTGCAGGCGGTACTATCGGCAACACTATGCACAACTACTCAGTATTAGCGGATGACCGCTCTGTACTACTGGGTGTGATGAGTGAAAACATTAAAATTGGTAGCTACGCTTATCGCTTTTTATGTAACACCTCAAGTCGTGTCGATCTCGACTACTTACAACCGGTAGATGGTCCGATCGGTCGCTGCTTTACACTCATTGACGATACTGGTGAACGTACTTTTGCCATCAGCGCAGGGCTGATGAACCACCTACGACCTGAATCAATCGATCAGGAGTTAATAGAGAACTCATCGGCATTAGTGATCAGTGCTTACTTAATGCGTACGCAAGGTTCTGAGACGATGACAGAAGCAACAATGCAAGCTGTCAAATATGCCAATGATGCTGGCATCCCTGTCGTACTCACTCTTGGTACTAAGTTTTTAATCGAGCAAGACCCTACTTGGTGGGCTAGTTTTGTTGAAAAACATGTTGATATTTTAGCAATGAATGAGGAAGAAGGGCTGGCAATAACTGGCTTTGAAGACCCTCTACTTGCTGCTGATAAAGCACTTGATTGGGTAGATTTAGTGATCTGTACCGCAGGTGAAAAAGGCTTGTTTATGGCAGGCTACATCGATGAGCAATTTAAACGAGAAACAGAATACCCATTGCTGCCTGGCGCAATACCAGATTTCAATCGTTATGAGTTTTCGCGCGCTATGCGCAAAGTTGACTGTCAGCAGCCAATTCGTGCATACAGCCATACAGCGCCATTTATGGGTGGTCCAGACTCTATTAAGAACACCAATGGTGCAGGAGATTGTGCATTAGCGGCGGTACTACATGACTTATCGGCAAATGTTTACCATAAGCTCAATGTTGGTAATTCAGCTAAACACCAGCAACCGGCAATGACCTACTCATCATTAGCACAAATTAGTAAGTATGCTAACCGTGCCAGTTTTGAGGTGTTAGTACAGCATTCACCGCGCTTATCTCGTGGTTTACCTGAGCGTGAAGACTGCCTCGAACAGGTTTATTGGGAGCAGTAACAACTCCCAATACATATTAGTTAAAAAATAGAGATATCAAGTTTTTTAGATAGCAGCTCAAGGGCTGCTATTCCTGCCACCGAGTTGCCAAATGAATTTAACCCAGGCGACCATACTGCCACTGTAAACTTATTCGGTAACACCGCTAATATAGTGCCCGATACTCCTGATTTACCCGGCATACCAACCCTATAACCAAAATCGCCCGCCGCATCATAGAGGCCGCTGGTAAATAATAATGAGTTGAGCTGTTTGTTTTGCAGACTTGAAAGTACGCGTCTATTAGACACGTTATCTATCCCTTTATTGGCCAGAAAGTTATATGCTTTAGCCAATTCGACACAATTGAGCTCTATTGCACAAAAATTAAAATATGCCCATAACACATCATCAACTTCGTTTTTAAAGTTACCAAAGGACTTCATTAAATGCCCCATTGCAGCATTACGATGACGAAATTCATACTCAGAATTAGCGACTTTCTTATCAATCACTATGCCCTTATTTCCAGACAATAACCTAAATGTTTCTAACATTGAATGCATAGGTGCAGACAAGCGGCTATATAACGCATCACAGGTAACGATAGCACCGGCATTTATGAAAGGGTTACGCGGTATACCCTTTTCAAACTCAAGCTGAGTCAAAGAGTTAAACGCAGTACCTGACGGCTCTTTGCCGACTCGTTGCCATAATTCATTACCATAGCGCTGCAGCGCTAACGTTAACGTCATTACTTTAGAAACAGATTGAATTGTAAAGCGTTGCGAGCAATCGCCTGCGCAAAATGTCTGGCCATCAGTCGTATATATAGCAATAGAAAATTGGTTAGCATCAACCTCAGCCAATGCTGGAATATAATCCGCCACTTTACCTTGTGATAACAGTGGTTGCACCTCAGCGGTAATTTCATTTAAGACTTGTTGATAATCAGAGGTAGGCAAGGTAACCCTCATTGGCATTGAAAACAGAAATAAAATTCTACCATATTAGAAGAAAAGCAGACTGACTTTATTACTCAAATAATACCTAATAAAACACGCTTACAGTCACTTATGAATAATGCTGATTTGCCTTTTACTTACAAAGAGTGCGAGCTTGCATTTTCTTATGGGTAGCGCGAGTTTTTTAAGATTAAAAAGTGGCAGTACACGCATGTCAAAGGTTAACACTGACGGCTCGAAGCCAATAGCTTTCCTGCAGACGTAAAAAAGCCCGACTATTGCTAGTCGGGCTTTCTCAATTTGGAGCTTGGCGATGTCGTGGTGCCCACAGCGGTAGAGTGCCACATAGCAAATGTATAGAGTAGGCTTTAGGCTCTTATTCTTTTCCTTTAACCTATTACCTTTCACCTCGAACCTTCTTTATTCCAGACGTAAAAAAGCCCGACTATTTCTAGTCGGGCTTTCTCAATTTGGAGCCTGGCGATGTCGTAGTGCCCACAGCGGTAGAGAGCCACATAGCAAATGCGACACTATCTTTGTGTCGGGGCGGCCTTGTGCGGGGCTCGCCTTCGAGCTGGTTTGTTTGATGTATAGGAATACGAATGCCGTGAAGCACAGGATATGCAAGAGCGGCCACTACTGAGTTCACCATGGGGTCTTGGCTTGGTGTTTTCATTTTATTCCAGACAACAAAAAACCCGTCACATCGCTGTAACGGGTTTCTCAATTTGGAGCCTGGCAATGTCCTACTTTCACATAGCAAATGCTACACTATCATCGGCGCTGTTTCGTTTCACTACTGAGTTCGGCATGGGGTCAGGTGGGTCCAAAACGCTATTGTTAC